>NZ_JBJGZL010000031.1:0-557 GCF_054050495.1 Blastococcus sp. SYSU D00922 | reverse complement strand
AACGACGACGCCAAGGGCAACATCCAGTCCGAGGTCGTCCAGCTGAAGGCTGAGCTGGACCGCATCGCCAACACCACGACCTTCAACGGCAAGAAGCTGCTCGACGGCAGCTACTCGGCCAACTTCCAGGTCGGGGCGAACGCGGGCGAGACCATCGGCGTCAACATCGCCACCGCGATGAGCGCCGCGGGCCTGAACGTCGCCGGCGTCGACGTGACCGGCAACGGCCGCTACACCAACCAGGGCGCTGCGGCTTCCGGCGCGGTGGTCACCACGACCGCCACCTCCGGTGCCAACGCTCAGCTGGCGATCTCGTCGTCCTCTGCCGCGGTCTTCGCCGGTGGCACGACGCACGCCGACGCCTACAAGAGCCTCGAGGGCACCATCTCCTTCGGGGGCAAGAGCCTGGACCTGGCCAGCGTCGACTACTCCAACGTCGACAACGACAACAACGCGGCCACCGTCGGTTCCGACACCCAGCACCTCGCCGCGCTGAACAAGGCCGCCCAGGCCGCGTTCGGTCTGGCCAGCACGGTCAACCCGTTCAGCCACGCGGC
>NZ_JBJGZL010000030.1:0-626 GCF_054050495.1 Blastococcus sp. SYSU D00922 | reverse complement strand
CCCGAAGCCGGTGGCCCAACCCTTGTGGAGGGAGCCGTCGAAGGCGGGATCGGCGATTGGGACGAAGTCGTAACAAGGTAGCCGTACCGGAAGGTGCGGCTGGATCACCTCCTTTCTAAGGAGCACTGGCCGCTTCCCTCGCTGGAAGTGGTCCAGAGCCGCGCTCACACCGTGATCGGTGCCCATCTCCGGGTGCCGGCGAGTGTGTGGGGTGGTGCTCGAGGGTGGAACGCTGACCAGTTCGGCCGGCCCGCGTCTGCGGGCTCCTAGTACTGCGCCACCTGGTGGTGCGTGGAACGGGGTCTGGATGCGGGGTCTGGTTCGTAGGCACGCTGTTGGGTCCTGAGGGAGCGGGCCATCCCCTGCGGGGGGTGCTGCGATCTCGTGTCAGGGCCGGTCTGCATCTCATACCGTCTGCTGCTTCGGTGGCGGGGTCTGGTGGGGTCGGGTGACCGGTGTCTGGTTGGACGTTGAGAACTGCACAGTGGACGCGAGCATCTTTTGACTCTGATTGCAGAGTTCTTGTAGGCCCGCACAGCAAGTGTCCTTCCGGGCGCTGGTTGTGCGGTGTTTTTGTGTGGCCAAGTTGTTAAGGGCGCACGGTGGATGCCTTGGCACCAGGAGCC
>NZ_JBJGZL010000028.1:0-3463 GCF_054050495.1 Blastococcus sp. SYSU D00922 | reverse complement strand
AATGGTTGTCCGGCGGCGTCCTACTCTCCCACCCCGTCTCCAGGGCAGTACCATCGGCGCTGAGAGGCTTAGCTTCCGGGTTCGGAATGTTGCCGGGCGTTTCCCTCTCGCCATGGCCGCCGTAACTCTGTGAACATGTGCAACCCGCCAGGTGTGTTCGGCTGGTTGGGTGTTCAGAACCGCACAGTGGACGCGAAGCATTCTTCGTTAAGTGACTGTGACCGTGTTCCCGCACCCCCGGGAGGGGGTGTGTGTGGTCAAGTCCTCGGCCTGTTAGTACCGGTCAGCTCCACACCTTGCGGTGCTTCCACTTCCGGCCTATCAACCCGCTGGTCTGGGCGGGGGCCTTACCCGGTTGTCCCGGTGAGAGACCTCATCTTGAAGCGAGCTTCCCGCTTAGATGCTTTCAGCGGTTATCCCTGCCGAACGTAGCCAACCAGCAGTGCACCTGGCGGTACAACTGGCACACCAGAGGTTCGTCCGTCCCGGTCCTCTCGTACTAGGGACAGCTCTTCTCAAGTCTCTTACGCGCACGGCGGATAGGGACCGAACTGTCTCACGACGTTCTAAACCCAGCTCGCGTACCGCTTTAATGGGCGAACAGCCCAACCCTTGGGACCTACTCCAGCCCCAGGATGCGACGAGCCGACATCGAGGTGCCAAACCATCCCGTCGATATGGACTCTTGGGGAAGATCAGCCTGTTATCCCCGGGGTACCTTTTATCCGTTGAGCGACACCGCTTCCACATGCCGGTGCCGGGTCACTAGTCCCAGCTTTCGCTCCTGCTCGACCCGTCGGTCTCACAGTCAAGCTCCCTTGTGCACTTGCACTCGACACCTGATTGCCAACCAGGCTGAGGGAACCTTTGGGCGCCTCCGTTACATTTTGGGAGGCAACCGCCCCAGTTAAACTACCCACCTGACACTGTCCCTGATCCGGATCACGGACCGAGGTTAGACATCCAATTCGACCAGAGTGGTATTTCAACGGCGACTCCACGGACACTGGCGTGCCCGCTTCACAGTCTCCCACCTATCCTACACAAGCCGAACCGAACACCAATATCAAGCTATAGTAAAGGTCCCGGGGTCTTTCCGTCCTGCCGCGCGTAACGAGCATCTTTACTCGTAGTGCAATTTCGCCGAGCCTGTGGTTGAGACAGCTGAGAAGTCGTTACGCCATTCGTGCAGGTCGGAACTTACCCGACAAGGAATTTCGCTACCTTAGGATGGTTATAGTTACCACCGCCGTTTACTGGCGCTTGAGTTCTGAGCTTCGCCCCGAAGAGCTAACCCGTCCCCTTAACGTTCCAGCACCGGGCAGGCGTCAGTCCGTATACATCGTCTTACGACTTCGCACGGACCTGTGTTTTTAGTAAACAGTCGCTTCTCACTGGTCTCTGCGACCCCCCTCCGCTACCCCGCGCAAGGCGGTTCACGGGAAGGGGTCCCCCTTCTCCCGAAGTTACGGGGGCATTTTGCCGAGTTCCTTAACCACAGTTCGCTCGATCGCCTCGGTATTCTCTACCTGACCACCTGAGTTGGTTTGGGGTACGGGCCGCTCGGAACTCGCTAGAGGCTTTTCTCGGCAGCATAGGATCATCCAATTCGCCTCATTCGGCTATGCGTCAGGCCTCACCCTCGTGCGGAACGGATTTGCCTATTCCGCGGGCCACACCCTTGCACCGGTACTACCACTCACCGGTAGGACTACCTTCCTGCGTCACCCCATCGCTTGCCTACTACCAGTCCGGGTCCCGCGCTAGAACCCGAGCCAACCCTCGAAAGAGCTGGTCACGGGCGTTCGGGCGGTTAGCATCGCTGGGTTCAGCATGGGCGTTCCTTCGCGGGTACGGGAATATCAACCCGTTGTCCATCGACTACGCCTGTCGGCCTCGCCTTAGGTCCCGACTCACCCTGGGCGGATTAGCCTGGCCCAGGAACCCTTGGTCTTCCGGCGGGGGAGGTTCTCACTCCCCTCTCGCTACTCATGCCTGCATTCTCACTCGCGTGGCGTCCACGGCTGGATCACTCCGCCGCTTCGACCGCCACACGACGCTCCCCTACCCATCCACACCCCTGGCCGGCCCTTCAAGAGGACCGGCGGGGACATGTGTGAATGCCACGGCTTCGGCGGTGTGCTTGAGCCCCGCTACATTGTCGGCGCGGAATCACTTGACCAGTGAGCTATTACGCACTCTTTCAAGGGTGGCTGCTTCTAAGCCAACCTCCTGGTTGTCTCTGCGACTCCACATCCTTTTCCACTTAGCACACGCTTAGGGGCCTTAGCCGATGATCTGGGCTGTTTCCCTCTCGACTACGAACCTTATCGCCCGCAGTCTCACTGCCACGCTCTCACTTACCGGCATTCGGAGTTTGGTTGACGTCAGTAACCTTGTGGGGCCCATCGGCCATCCAGTGCTCTACCTCCGGCAAGAAACACGTGACGCTGCACCTAAATGCATTTCGGGGAGAACCAGCTATCACCGAGTTTGATTGGCCTTTCACCCCTACCCACAGCTCATCCCCCAGGTTTTCAACCCTGGTGGGTTCGGTCCTCCACGCGGTCTTACCCGCGCTTCAACCTGGCCATGGGTAGATCACTCGGCTTCGGGTCTAGGGCACGCGACTGTGTCGCCCTGTTCGGACTCGCTTTCGCTACGGCTACCCCCCACGGGTTAACCTCGCCACGTACCACTAACTCGCAGGCTCATTCTTCAAAAGGCACGCAATCACCCCAGCCCGAAGGCTTAAGGCTCTCACGGCTTGTAGGCACACGGTTTCAGGTACTATTTCACTCCCCTCCCGGGGTACTTTTCACCTTTCCCTCACGGTACTTGTCCGCTATCGGTCACCAGGGAGTATTCAGGCTTAGCGGGTGGTCCCGCCAGATTCACACCGAATTTCACGGGCTCGGTGCTACTTGGGAAACATGCTCGGGAGGCAACGCGTTTTCGTGTACGGGGCTCTCACCCTCTACGGCGACCCCTTCCAGAGGCCTTCCACTAACGACGCTGCTTTCTCACTCCCCGCCAGTCCGGCAGAACTGACTGAGCCGTCCCACGACCCCGCTCCCACAACCCCTGCCGGGTATCACATGGAAACGGTTTAGCCTCATCCGCTTTCGCTCGCCACTACTCACGGAATCACGGTTGTTTTCTCTTCCTGTGGGTACTGAGATGTTTCACTTCCCCACGTTCCCTCCACACGCCCTATGTGTTCAAGCGCGGGTCACACCACATGACTGGTGCGGGGTTCCCCCATTCGGAAATCCTCGGATCAACGCTCGGTTGACAGCTCCCCGAGGCTTATCGCAGCCTCCTACGTCCTTCATCGGCTCCTGGTGCCAAGGCATCCACCGTGCGCCCTTAACAACTTGGCCACACAAAAACACCGCACAACCAGCGCCCGGAAGGACACTTGCTGTGCGGGCCTACAAGAACTCTGCAATCAGAGTCAAAA
>NZ_JBJGZL010000027.1:0-12270 GCF_054050495.1 Blastococcus sp. SYSU D00922 | reverse complement strand
GGGGGGGGGGGGGGGGGGCGGGGGGGGGGGGGGGGGGGGGGGGGGGGGGGGGGGGGGGGGGGGGGGGGGGGGGGGGGGGGGGGCGCGCGCCCCCCCCCCCCCCCCCCCCCACGACCGCGGGAGCTGCCGCCGCTACGGGCTCGTCCGCGGCCGGGACGGCGGCGGCCGGCACCGGCGCCGAGGGGGCGGGTGCGGCGGCCGCGGGGGCGTCCGCGGCCGGCACGACGGTGAGGTCGGCCAGCGCGGCAGCGGCGGCAGCCGACGCCGGTGCCGGGGAGGGCGTGGCGGCCGGGACGGCGGTGCTCGCGGCAGGCGCCGGGGCCACCGGGGCGGCGGGCGCCGTCGGTGCGGTGGCGGGCAGGTCGAGGTCGGCGGCCGGTCTGGTGGCCGGAGCCGGCGCGGCGGCCGGAACCTCCCCGGCGGCCGGCACCTCCGCGGCGACGGCACCCGTGGCGACGGCACCCGTGGCGACGGGCGCCGTCTCCGCCGGGGCCGTCGGAGCGGCAGGTGCACCGAACGCCATCGCCCACAGCGCCGCAGGGAGCCCGGGGGCGGCAGCGGTCGAGGCGGCGTCGGCGGCCGGCACCTCGGCAGTGGAGGGCGTGGTCGGCGCTTCGGGCGTCCCCGTCGTGGCGTCGTCCGGGGCGTCGGCACCGCCCTGGTCGGGCCGGTGCGCGGCGGCGGCGGCCGCCCGGTCGGCCGCCGCGGCGGCGCGGGCACCGGCCCGACCCGCTCGTTCGGCGGCGCGGTCGGCCCGCTCGTCCGCTCGCTCGGCGGCCCGGTCGGCGCGGGCCTGCGCGTCGGCGGCCCGGTCGAGGGCGCGGGCCGCCCGGTCCTCGGGCGTGCTGCGCCGCTCGGCGGCGCGGTCGGCCCCCTGGCCCGGGCGGTCCGCCGCCAGGGCGTCGTCGAGGGCCGAGGCGAACGGGGAGGCGCCGGACGAGCCGCGCACGTCGGTGCTGCTCGCCGGCCGCGTGCGCAGCGACGTCAGCGCGTTGATCGAGCCAGGGCTTGTCATCGGTAGGCCTCCGCCTTGGTCATCACTGCGCGCACGTAGTTCTGGGTCTCGGAGTAGGGCGGGATGCCGCCGTAGCGCGACACCGTGCCGGGGCCGGCGTTGTAGGCCGCCAGGGCCAGGTCGGTCGAGCCGAACTGCTTCGTGAGGCTGCTCAGGTAGCGCGCGGCGCCGTCGATGGCCGACGTGGGGTCGAGGGCGTTGACCCCGAGACCGCGGGCGGTGGCCGGCATGAACTGCATGAGGCCCTGGGCGCCGGCGGGGGAGACCGCCGAGGCGTTGAAGCTCGACTCCTGCGAGGCCACCGCGGCCAGCAACGAGGCGTCGACCCCGTAGCGGGCGCCCGCGCGGGTGAACAGGTCGGCGTACGGCACGCCGGCGAGCGCGCTGCCCGAGGCAGTCGCCGTGGTCGCCGCCTGCTGGGGGAGGACGCGGCGGATGACCGTCGGGTTGCCGACGTCCTGCACCTTCACGACCTCGCCGGCCTGCGGGGCGGCGATCATCTTGCCGTCGCCGATGTAGATGCCCACGTGGTCGATGCCGGCGCGGCCCGACGAGTAGTCGAAGAAGACCAGGTCGCCGGGGCGGGCGTCGGCCAGGGAGGCGACCGCCTGGCCGCTGGTCGCCTGCTGCGACGAGGTGCGCGGCAGGTCGATGCCGAGGTTCTTGTAGACCAGCTGCGTGAACCCCGAGCAGTCCAGGCCCTTGGCCGGGTCCGTGCCGCCCCACAGGTAGGGGACGCCGAGGTACTTCTGCGCCTGGGCCACGACCGCGCTCTCCGAGGCGGTCGCGGGGCCGGTGGCGGTGGTCGCCGAGCCGGTCCCGGTCAGGCCGGCGGCGGCAGCGGCGCTCGCCCAGTTCGCCGCGGTGCTCTGGGGGCGGTGCAGGAAGCGGCTCTGGATCTCGCTGATCCGGGCCTGGACCGCGCTCACTCCGTCCACGGGACCTCCCCGTCGTCGGTCCGGTCCGCGGCGGCGCGGCCGGCGCGGCCGGTCACCAGGTCGTCGACGGCGCGCTCCTCGGCGACGTCCTCGGCGTGCTGCAGCGCTGCCATGTGCCGGTCGCGGAGCCGCTCGAGGCCCTTGGTCCGCTGGGCGGCGGCGGTCCAGTTCGCGCGCACCAGCTCCGCCTGCTCGGCCGACGCGATGGCCAGCGCGCGGGCGTCGGCGGCATCGGTGGCGGCCGTGCGCAGCAGGGTCATGGTGGCCAGGAACTGGCCGGCGGGCAGGGAGCGGGGGAGCCGCGCCTCGGCCAGCGTCGTCTCGTACTCGGTGGCCCGCCGGTCGGCGTCCGCCGCCGCGCTCGCCGCCTGCGCCGCCGCCGCGGCCGCCGCGCGCTCCTCGGTGCGCCGCAGCTCGAGCACCGGCTGCAGCCGGAACCTCGCCCGCTTCACGCCAGACCCCCGCGCAACTCCGCAGGCGTCGTCATGCGCTCCTCACGATCCGCTGCAGCCAGCTCCACGCCTCCTGCGGCGCCGTGGACTCACCCATCGGCTGCTGGAGGAACGACTCGATCGCGGGCGCGAGCATGCGGGCCCGGTCGACCAGCGGGTCGCTCCCGGTCTGGTAGGCGCCGATCTCCACCAGCTCCTTGACGTCGCGCAGGGCACCCATGAGGCGGCGGATCTCCCGCGCGTCGGCCATCAGCTCCGGCGGCACGACCGCGCTCGCCACGCGGGAGATGGACTCGAGGACGTCGATGGCGGGGAAGTGCCCGGTCGTCGCCAGCTTGCGGGTGAGCACGATGTGCCCGTCCAGGATCGACCGGGCGGTGTCGGCGATGGGCTCGTTGTGGTCGTCGCCCTCGACCAGGACGGTGTAGAGGCCGGTGATCGAGCCGGTGACGCCGGTCCCGGCCTTCTCCAGCAGCTGCGGCATCATCGCGAAGACGCTCGGCGGGTAGCCGCGGGTCGCCGGTGGCTCGCCCGCGGACAGGCCCACCTCGCGCTGGGCCATCGCGGTGCGGGTGATCGAGTCCATGAGCAGCAGGACGTCGCGGCCCTCGTCGCGGAACGCCTCGGCGATGCGGGTGGCCACGAAGGCGGCCTTGAGCCGGACCAGCGGCGGCTCGTCGGAGGTGGCGACGACGACGACGGTGCGCGCCATGCCCTCGGCGCCGAGGTTCTCCTCCAGGAACTCGCGCACCTCGCGGCCGCGCTCGCCGATCAGGCCGATGACGCGGACGTCGGCGTCGGTGCCGCGGGTGATCTGCGCGAGGAGGCTGGACTTGCCGACGCCGGAGCCGGCGAAGATGCCCAGGCGCTGGCCCTTGCCGCAGGGCACCAGCGTGTCGAGCGCGCGGACGCCGAAGGTCAGGGGCTCCTCGACCCGGGTGCGGGACAGCGCGTGCGGCGTCTCGCTGGAGAGGTCGACGAAGGACACGTGCGAGCCCAGGGGCGGGCCGCCGTCGACCGGCCGGCCGAGGCCGTCCAGCACGCGGCCGAGCAGGGCCTCGCCGACCGGCACCTGCAGCGGCATCCCGGTGGCGCGAACCGGGGCGCCGGCGTGCACGCCGGAGAGGGTGCCCAGCGGCATGCAGGTCAGCCGCTCGCGACCGACGGCGACCACCTCGGCGAGCAGCGGGCGGGTGCCGGGATTGACCTCCACCAGGTCGCCGACGGCGGCGCTCAGGCCGTCGACGCTCAGCGTCAGGCCCATCGCGCCGGTGACGGACCCGGTGACCTGCGGTCGGGCGGCGGCCCTGGCGCGGGCGAGCACGGTGGGGGGGAACGTCGTAGGGGCGGCGGGCGGGGTCATGAGGTCAGCACCGCCTGGACGCGTTCGAGGGCCGCGCCGAGCTGGGCGTCGATGCGCCGGGGGCCGGTCTCGACCACCGCGCCGGCCCGCTCGATGCCGGCGTCGGCGACCACGCGCACGCTGGCGGGCAGCTCGGCGAGGGACTCGGCAGGCACCTCCGCGAGGTCGTCCGGGTGCACGCGGACGACGGCCGGGGCGTCGGCCGGGACCAGCGCCAGCGCGCGGCGGACGGCGTCCATGAGCGGGTCCTCGGCCAGCGCCAGCTCCCGGCCGAGCAGGTCCTCGACCAGGGTCAGCACGGTGCCGATGACCGTCTCGCGGACCTCGTCCGCGACCGGCACCGACGCCTCCTCGAAGCGCGCGGCGGCGGCCGCGAGCGCCGCCGTGGCCGACGCCATGCGGCGCTCCCACCGCGCCTGGACGTCGGCGAGCCGCTCGGCGGCGGCGCGCTCGGTCTCGGCGACGACGGCGGCCGCGGCGGTCATGCCCTCGGCGTGGCCGGCGGCGAAGCCCTCCTCGTGCGCCCGGCCGCGCAGCCGCTCGAGCTCCTCGGCGTAGACGTCGCCGAGGCGGAACGAGGGGCCGCCACCGACGACCGGCACGTCGGCGGCGCGGCGGATGGTGCTCCGCCGCTCCACGACCGGCTCGGCCGCGGCGGGCGGCCGCTGCTCGGGCACGCCGGCGCGGTACGGGGTGACCTGCTGCGCGGAACCGGCCCGCAGCAGGACCCCCTCACGAGACGAACTCATCGTCCTGTCCACGGGTCAGCGTGAGGACGCCCTGCTCCTCGAGCGTGCGGATGATGCCGACGACCTTGGCCTGGGCCTCCTCGACGGTGCGCGTGCGCACCGGGCCGAGCAGCTCGATCTCCTCGTTGAGGTTCTCGGACGCGCGCTCGGAGAGGTTGCGGAGGACCTTGTCGCGGACGTCGGGGCGCACACCCTTGAGCGCGGTGGCCAGGTCGTTCGCCTCGACCTCGCGCAGCACCTGCTGCAGCGAGCGGTCGTCGATGGTGACGATGTCCTCGAAGACGAACATCTGCGACCGGACCTGCTCGGCGAGCTCCGGGTCGGTGTTGTCCAGCCACTCGAGGATGGAGCGCTCGGTGGGCCGCGGCGAGCGGTTGATGATCTCGACGAGGGTCTCGACACCGCCCACGGTGGTCATGTCCTGGTGCGCGAGCAGCGAGCCCATGCGCCGGCCCAGCTCCTCCTCGACGAGGCGGACCATCTCCGGCGACGTCCGGTCCATCGTGGCGATCCGGTGCGCCACCTCGGCCTGCTGCTCGGGCGCGAACCCGGAGAGGACCTCGGCCGACTGCGCGGCGGTGAGGTGCGCCAGCACCAGGGCGATGATCTGGGCGTGCTCGTCCTTGAGGAAGGTGACGAGCTGCCGCACGTCGGCATTGCGCAGCGAGGCGAAGGGCACCTCGGTGTAGACGACGTTGAGCCGCGACAGGATGCCCTCGGCCTTGTCCTCGCCCAGGCCGGCGGCCAGGATCTCGCGGGCGAAGTCGACGCCGCCGCGGCCGATGAAGTGCTGGGCGGTCATGAGGCCGTGGAACTCGGTCATGACGGAGTCGACGTCCTCGACCTCGACCGAGCCCAGGCGCATGAGCTCCCGGGTCAGCGACTCCACCTCGCGGGGGCGCAGCTTCGACAGGATCGCGCCGGCCTCCTCCTTGCTCATCTGGGCGAGGAAGACGGCGGCCTTGCGCAGGCCCGGCAGCTCGGGACGTGGGGGAGCGACCGGGACGGGCAGGTTGCCGCCGCCGGCGCCGAGCAGCTGCTCCATGCCTGCGAGCGTCACGACTTGTTCTCGCTCAGCCAGCCGCGCAGCATGGCCGCGACCTCGTCGGGGCGCTCGCTGACCATGGTGGAGATCTCCCCCCGCACCTTCTGCCGCTCCGCGGCCTCGAGCTCCATCTGCCGGTTGTCGACCTCGACCGCCTCGCGGCTGCTGGCCACGCGGAGCCGGTCCAGCTCGGCGAGCATGTCGTCGGAGAGCTCGAGGGGCTCGTAGTCCTCCTCGACGTCGCCGCGGCGGCGCGATCGCAGCCAGACGATGAGGACGACGAGCGCGATGCCGGCCGCGATGCCGCCGGTGCGGATCATCGACCACATCTGCTCGCTGGCCTCGGCCTCGCGGGCGGCCTCCATCTCGGCGGCGGCCTCGTCGGCGGCGGTGGTGTCGAACGGCATCGAGGCGACCGTGATGTCGTCGCCGCGCGCCTCGTCCAGGCCCACCGCGGTGGTCATGAGGTCGCGGATCTGCTGCTGGTTGAGGTTGCCCGCGACCGCCTCGTCCATGACGACGGAGACGGTGAGGCGGTTGAGGCCACCGGGAGCGCCCTCGGTCACCGTCGTCGTCTTCCCGACCGCGTTGTTCGAGGTGGTCGACTCCTTCTCGTACGTGGAGGTGCCACCGCCGGCGTTGTCCGCGGCGTCGGGCATGTTCTCGGGGCCCAGGACGCCGCCGACGGGGGTGCCCGAACCGGTGTAGTTCTCGGTCGTGGTGCTCTCCGAGACCGGCGGGGTGCCCTGGTCGTAGGTGTAGGTCTCCGACGTCGTGTCGCTCTGCGAGAGGTCGACGTCGGCGCGCACCGAGACGACGGCGCGGCCCGGGCCGACGACGCGGTCGAGGATCGCCTGTGCGTTGGTCTTCAGCCGTGCTTCGTACTCCTGCTCCACCTGCGAGCGGGCGTCGCCGGCGGCGGCGGTGATCCCCGTGCCCGGCGCCGACAGCACCTGCCCGGAGGCGTCGGTGACGGTGACCTGCTCGGGGTCCATGTCCTGGACGCTGGAGGAGACCAGGTTGGTGACCGCCTGGATCTGCTCGCCGGAGAGGCTGGTGCCCGCGGCCAGGTCGAGCAGCACCGACGCCGTCGGCTCGGACTGCTCGGTCACGAAGACCTCGTCCTCCGGCAGCGCCACGTGCACGACCGCGGAGTTGACGCCGTCCAGGGCCTCGAGGGTCTTGGAGAGCTCGCCCTCCAGCGCCCGCTGGTAGGTCACCTGCTGCTGGAACTCACTGGTGGTGATGCCCTGCTCGTCGAGCAGCGCGTACCCGGTGTCCTGACCGGCGGGCAGCCCCTGGCCGCTCATCTGCAGCCGCAGGTCGTACACCTTCTCCTTGTCGACGAGGATCGTGCCGCCGCCGTCGGTGAGGGTGTAGGGGACGCCCGAGGCGTTGAGCTCCTCGACGATCGCGGACGCGTCCGTGGCGGCCAGGTTCGAGAAGAGCGGGGCCTGGGTGGGCGCGGTGATCCAGCGGAAGAAGAAGAACCCGCCGAGGAGCAGCCCGATGAGCAGGAGGCCGATGACGACCTTCTGCCCCAGGCTGATCGTGGAGAACGTGGAGCGGGCGCGCTCCATCGTCCCGGCGAGAGCCGACTTCATCAGACAGGCATCCTCATGATCTCGTTGAAGGCCTCAACGGCCTTGTTCTTGAAGGTCACGACCATCTCGGTCGCCAGGGACGCCTCTGTCCTCGCGATGATGTAGTCGTGCACGTCCTTCAGGTCGCCGGTGGCGGCCTGGGCGCCGAGGGTGTCCGCGGCGTCCTGCGTGCTCTGCAGCTTGTCGAAGGTCGAGGCGAGCACCGAGGCGAAGCCGTCGCCGTTGCTGGTCGAGGTGACCGCGTCGGCGTTGGTGGAGCCGGCGACGCCGGTGACCGCGCTGACGCCCACGGGCAGGATGCCGCTCAGGGGGGCCGTCACGGTCAGCCCTTCCCGAGCTGGAGAGCGGCCTGGTACATGTTGGTGGCCCGCTCCACGACGGCGAGGTTGGCCTGGTAGCCGCGCTGCGCCATCAGCAGCTGGGTCATCTGGTCACCGAGGTCGACGTCGGGGTACTTCACGTACCCCTCCTCGTCGGCGAGCGGGTGGTCGGGCTGGTAGACCATCCGTCCCTCGCCGCTGCCGAACTCGGCGCGCGCGACGCGCACGCCGCCCTCGCCCGAGCCGTAGTCGACCGCCTGCGCGACGACGAAGCGCTCGCGGAACGCGTCCTCGTTGGTGCGGGTGACGGTGTTGACGTTCGAGATGTTGTCCGAGACGGCGTCGAGCCACTTGCGGTGGACCATCAGGCCGGACCCGGAGATCCCCAGGGTGTCGAAGATGGCCACGTCACTGCGTCCTGAGGGCGGTGCGCAGGGAGTTGTACTTGCCGTCCAGCGCGTTGAGGGCCAGCTGGTAGCGCAGACCTGTCTCCGTGGCGATCAGCGTCTCCTGGTCGAGGTTGACGTTGTTGCCGTTGGTGTTGGTCGGCTCCAGGGAGCGGGAGGTCGTGCCGCCGCTGATCGTCGGCGTCTCACCGCTGCGCAGGGCGCCCTTCAGGGAGGACTCGAAGTCCACGCGGCCGGCGAGGAAGCCGGGCGTGTTGACGTTCGCGATGTTGTCGGCCGTGACGCGCTGGCGCTGGGCCAGGCCGGAGAGGCTGGCGTGCAGCGCAGCGGGCGTGATGTCGCCGATGAGTGAGCTCATGGGACGGGTCGCCGACGGGTGCAGCAGGACACGATCGACCTCCGGGTACGCGGAAGGCACTCGCGAGCGAGTGGGGGGTCCGCCGATCCGTGGCGAAGTGGTGCTGTCCGTGCAGGTCTGACATCGGCACCCGGGTCGTGCGGGCTGACCGTGGCGGCGGCACGCGCGGGGCGTGCGGGCCGGGCGGGGAACCGGTGGCGGGTGTGACCAGCGGTGACCTCGCCGTGTCCCGGTTCGACCGGGACACCTGAGTTGGCACCTTCCGTGCCGGGGGCCCGTGAGGGCCGCGAGAACGCACGAACGCCCCGTCACCGGAAGCGGTGACGGGGCGTCGTACGGGTGGGGCTGATCAGCTGCGCGCGGCGCCGGCGAGGGGGCGTGCGGCGGCCCGGGCGCGGGCGCGGTGGTCGAGGGCGGCACGCCACGCCCCGAGCCACTGCTCGGCCGTGTGCTCGGTGAGGTGCCGGGCGAGGACGGTCTCCCGCGCCGCGGCCGCCACCTCCCGGCGCCGGTCGGCGTCCTGGACCCCGGCGGCGAGCCACTTGGCCCAGTCCTTGGCCGCCCGGGCGGGCAGCCCGAGGCCGAGCCGGTCGTACTCGCCGATCCGCGACCGGACGCAGTAGACGCCACGGGCCGCGTACTCGAGCGGCTTGAGCCAGCTCTTCGCCTCGTTGAAGCGGTCGACGCGGACCGGGGCGACGCCGATGTCGAAGAGCTCCCCGAGCCGGCCGAGGTAGGTCTCCACGTCGGCGACCCACGGCACCTCGGCCGGGTCGACGGCGAGGCCGAGCCGCTGCTGGATGTCGACCTTCCCGCCCAGGACGACGAAGCGGCTGCCCGGGCGCGTCCGGTCCAGGGCCTGCTGGAGCCCGGACCCCATCACCTGGACGTCGTACGGCCGGGCGGCGACGTGGCCGGCCCACCCGATGGTCACGGTCCCCGGGCTGCGGTCGAAGGCCGGCGGGAGCTCGGCGATCCGGCGGGGGACGGCGTTGGGCACGAGCACGCCGCGACCGTGCGCCGCGTACTCCTGGAGCAGCAGGGGAGAGGAGACCGTGACAGCGTCGGCCTCGCGGGCGCACGCCAGCGCGTGCTGCGCCCAGCCCTCGACCACCATCAGCTGGTACGAGGGCGAGCCGAACGGCACGGCCGAGAGCAGGTCGTCGATCTCCACGACCACGGCGACACCGCGCGCCTGCAGGAGGCGCTGGCACTGGAGCATGGCCACGGTCTTCGGCAGCTGCAGGACCACGACGTCGGCACCCTCGGCGTCGACGTCGACGATCTCGCCGTCCCGGACGGTGGTCCGCAACCCGTTGGCGAGGACGACGTCGACGTCGGCACCGGACTCCCGGAGGGCACGCGCCGGCTCCTCCGCGCGGTAGAAGATCGAGCCGTGTGCGGCCGTCGACCGGACGATGAGGACGCGCATGGGGAGACCCTTCGGAGCGGGACGGGTGTGCACATCCCTCATCGGCACCCGACCGGATGGACCGGGGGAGAGGGCGGTGCGCTCAGAGGACCTGGTCGATGAACGACGGGACCGGGCGGACCGGCCCGTAGGACATCCGCGCGGCGACGTCGCGCTGCCGCTGCGACTGGGTGATCCGCTCGACGAGGGCCTCGGCGACGGCGAGCTGGTGCTGGAGCAGGTGCATCGCCCGCTCCCGGAGGTCGTCAGGGACGGGCCCGAGCCCGGTGGGCGGCACCCAGTCGGTGCTGCGCCGACCCCAGGCGGCGATCTCCTCGGCGCGCCCGCGGGCCAGGGTCTGCTCCGCGGCGAGCACCTCGCCCTCGAGCTCGGTCAGTGCGTCGTGCCAGTTCCTCGGGCGGCGGCGCTTCTCGCCGTCCTCCCGGCGCGCCGCCCCGGTGACCGGGGGGTGCGGCGTGTACGGACCGGCGTGGGGTCCGGCGGCTGCGCCGCCGGTCACCGGCCCCACCGCGCTCATGACGGACTGCCGGCCAGCATGGCGGCGGCCTGCCGCCACGCGTCGCGCAGGGGCTCGACCACCTGTCGGCAGGAGGAGATGCGGTTGGTGTCCAGCTTGACGTTGGCCTGGATCATCTCGCTGATCAGCCAGTTGTAGAGCGCGGCCAGCCGGGGGCCGCCCTCCCAGACGTCGACCTGCAGGCTCGACAGCAGCTCGATGACGATGTCCTGCGCGTGCTGCAGCTGCTCGCTGGCCGCCTGCCGCTCGCCGGCCGCCGCGGCCTTCTGCGCCCGCTCGAGGTCGAGGGCCAGGCGGTCGTACAGCATCACGAGGACCTGCTGCGGCGAGCTCGTGGCGACCGCGTCGCCGAGGTAGCGGGCGCGGAGGGAAGCGGCACTCATCGGGAGTTCTCCTGGAGCGAGGTAGAGGTGGTGCGGAGCAGCCGGGTCAGCCGGCGGACGGGAGGGAGTTGATCTGGCTCGCCAGCCAGGTCGACTGGTTGCGCAGGGAGCTCAGGGCCGTCTCCATCGCGGTGAACTGGCGGGTCAGCGTCTCCTTGCGCTTGGCCAGGCGCAGGTCCCAGGCGTCGATCTGCTCCTGGTAACCCTTCTTCAGGCCGTCCTGCCCGTTGGCCAGCGCGACCAGCGAGCCGGTGGCGCTGTCGGAGGCACCCTTGGAGACGGTGAGCAGCCGGCCGGCGAGCCCGTCGACCGCCGGCACGAGCTTGCCGTCGGCGTCGGTGGTCGCCGGCGTACCCAGGACCATCGTCTGGACCTTGGCGGGGTCGTCCTTGAGCGCGGCCAGGAACACGGTCTTGTCGAAGACGACGCTCTTGCCGTCCTTCGCCAGCTGGATGCCGATCTTGGCGGGGGAGCCGTTCGCGCCGAGGGCGGCGGTGACGTTGTCCAGGAGCCGGGAGCCGAGCGAGCTGACGGCGTAGTCGCCCTTGAGCGTCGCGGTGCTGCCCGGGGCGTTGGAGGTGTAGTCGCGCGCGTTCTTGGCCGCGGCGTTCACGGCGTTGATGAGGCTCTGCACGGTCGCGGCGACGGCGTCGGGGTCCGAGGCGATCGACAGCGTGGCGGTCTCGTCCTTCTTGCTGACCGTGAACGTGCCCCCGGGCATCACCGAGTCGAAGGTGTTGGTCGCCGACGACACCTCGACGGCGCCGGTGGCACCAGGCGTGCCGAGCACGATCACGGCGTCGGCCGCGTCGACGTTGGTGGTCACGGCGCCGGCGCCGGAGAGGGAGAACTTGCTCGCCAGGCCGGTCTCCTTGGAGACGACCCGCAGGGCGGCCTCGCCCGAGCTGATCTGCACGACCGAGGCGCTCAGCCCGTGCGAGCTGGCGTTGATGGCGGCCGCCGCGTCGGCCAGCGTGCCGGTGCCGCCGACGGTGATCTTGGTGGGCGAGGCGACGCCCTTCTCGTCGGACACCGTGATCTCGGTGGCGCCGTAGGAGGAGGTGGGCGACGTCCAGGTGCCCGGGGTCGAGTTCCGGTTCATCACCGCGTGCGACGTCGCGAGCTGCTTCACGGTGAACGTGAGCGAGTTGGAGGCGGCTCCCGCGGTGGCGGTGAAGGAGACCGTGCCGTTCGAGCTGGTGGCCTTCGTCGGGTTCCACGCGCCGGGCTTCATGGCGGCCTCGGCGGCAGCGGTCACGGCGAGGAAGGTGGTGTTGACGGTGCGGTAGGCCGACGCCGCCGTCTCGGAGGCCTTCAGGCGGGTGCGGAGCGCGGTCTGCGGTCCGGCCTCGGCCTGGATGAGCTGGGAGATGAGGGTGCCGGTGTCCATCCCGGAGATGAGGCCGGTGCTCAGGCTCATCGTCATGCGGTGGTCTCCTCTGGTTGGGACGATCCGGCTGCGAGTGAGGGGGGAGACCCGGAGGTCTCCCCCCTCACCCGGGGCACTGCTGAGGCGGTCCTCAGCTGGTCCGTGACATCAGGCCGCTAGGCGGCCGGGGGTCAGCGGAGCAGCGACAGGACGCCCTGCGAGGCCTGGTTGGCCTGCGCGAGCATCGAGGTGCCGGCCTGGGACAGGATCTGGTTCCGGGTGAACTGGACCATCTCCTGCGCCATGTCGGCGTCACGG
>NZ_JBJGZL010000026.1:0-15459 GCF_054050495.1 Blastococcus sp. SYSU D00922 | reverse complement strand
GGCTAGGGAGCCGCCCCCCCCCGGTGGGCCTATAACACTTGAAGCGGCCACACCAGACCTCCTGAAGTGCCGAGATCGCGCGATCTCGGCGCGTCAGACGTCGACGTAGCCGCCGCTGCGCCAGTAGACGCCGGCCTCGCGGGTCAGCAGCCCCTCGTCCACGAGGTACCGGCGCAGGGCGGCGACGTCCGCGTGCCACGCGCCGAGCAGCGCGTTGACCTCCCGCTCCGGGTAACGCACGCCCGGCTCGAAGACGCGCACGAGGTGCTCCAGCACGACCCGGCGCTTGCTGTGCTGGGCCGGGATCGACACCAGCCGGCCGTCGCGGACGAACGCCGACAGCACGGCGTCCTCGGCCGGGTCGGACGACAGCGGCTCCGGTGGCGGCGCGGACTCGGCGGCGGCCCGCGCGGCGGCGCCGAACCGCTCGGTGTGCAGCGCCAGCCCGTGGCCGTCGCGGGCGACCAGCCCGGCGCGCGCCAGCCGCCGGGCGGCGAGGGCGACGTCCTTGAGGGAGAGCCCCGACGCCTCGGCGACCTCCTCGATCGTCGTGGCGCCCAGCGCCAGCGCCGCGACGACCTTCAGCCGGGCGGGGTCGGCCAGCAGCCCGGCGATCGTCGCGGCGTCCACTCCCCGACGGTATCGACGCTTCCCCGGACGCCGACGCGGGTACGTCGGCGGCATGGTCAGCCCCATCGACATCCAGAAGGCCCTCTCGGGCATGGACTACCCCGCGAGCAAGGACGACATCGTCCGGCACGCCGAGCAGCAGGGCGGCGGGGATGAGGTCCTCGAGGCCCTGCGGAAGATCGACGACCGGGAGTACGAGGGCCCGAGCGGGGTCAGTTCAGCGGTCTTCGACTGAGTCCCCGCTAGGTTCGGTGCCCATGACATCGGGCCGGGGATTCTCCGAGGACATGCGGCTGGCGCACGTGCTGGCCGATCAGGCCGACTCGATCAGCCTCGACCGCTTCAAGGCGCAGGACCTCACCGTCGACACCAAGCCGGACCTGACGCCGGTCACCGACGCCGACCGGGCTGTCGAGGAGCAGTTGCGGATCACCCTCAGCCGGGCGCGCACCCGCGACGCGGTGATGGGCGAGGAGTTCGGCACGACCGGGCACGGTCCGCGCCGCTGGGTGCTCGACCCGATCGACGGCACGAAGAACTTCGTCCGCGGCGTGCCCGTGTGGGCGACGCTGATCGCCCTCTTCGACGGCGACGAGCCCGTGGTCGGCCTGGTGTCGGCACCCGCGCTCAACAAGCGGTGGTGGGCGGCCAAGGACGTCGGGGCGTGGACCGGCCGCCGGCTGGAGAACGCCACCCGCTGCCGGGTCTCCGAGGTCACCGAGCTCGGCGACGCGAGCCTGTCCTACTCGAGCCTGTCGGGCTGGGAGGAGCGGGGCGTCCTCGACGGCTTCCTCGACCTCACCCGCTCGGTCTGGCGGACCCGCGCCTACGGCGACTTCTGGAGCTACTGCCTGCTCGCCGAGGGAGCCGTGGACATCGCCTGCGAGCCCGAGGTGTCGGTCTGGGACCTCGCCGCGCTCGACGTCATCGTCCGCGAGGCCGGCGGCCGGTTCACCGACCTCACCGGCGCCCCCGGTCCGGCCGGCGGGCACGCGCTCGCCACCAACGGCGCGCTGCACGACGCCGCCCTCGCCCACGTCAAGCTGCCCGGGGACGCCTGACCCCTCAGCCCGCCGCCCAGCGGGCGAAGGCCTGCTCGAGGTGGGTCTCGCCGTAGGGCTCCACGAGCGGTCCCTCCTCCCGTGCCGGGTCGACGTCCAGCCCGACGCCCCGGCCGGCCAGCAGTGCGGCGCCGACGGCGGAAGCGCTGCGCAGGCCGAGCGGCCGCACCGGCCGGCCCAGCGCGTCGGCCAGCAGCTGGGTGAGGATGCCCGAGCGCGCCGCCCCACCCGTCAGCAGGACCGGTTCGTGGTCGGTGACGTCGAGGAGCTCGAACGCGGCCCGGATCGCGAAGACGACACCCTCGGCCGCGGCACGGGCCAGGTCGGCGCGAGTGGTGCCGGCGTGCAGACCGGTCCACGACCCGCGGTCGTCCGGCCCCGCCACGCCCCCGCGCTCACCGGTGAGGAACGGCCGGAACACCACTCCCCCGGCACCGGCCGGAACCGATGCGGCGGCCGCCACGAAGTCGGTGAGGGACAGCCCGAGGACGCCGCACGCCCACTCCCACGCCGACCCCCCGTTCTGCAGCGCGGCCATGGCGTACCAGCCGTCCGCGGTGTCGGCGTAGGTGTGCACGACGGGATCGCAGGCCGCGGTCGGTTCCCGGCGGGACCGCAGCAGCTGCGCGCCGGTTCCCAGGTTGACCTGGGCGCCGCCCGCACCCGCGGCGAGCATCGCCAGCGGCGTGTCCGCGCCGCCCGCGACCACGGGCACATCCCCGACGGCCAGCCGCGCATGTCCGACGACCTGGGCGGAGGGGACGACCCGCGGCAGCAGACCGGGGTCGATGCCGGCCGCCCCAACCGCGGCGGGGCTCCAGTCGTCGGCCACGACGTCCCAGAGCAGAGTCGCCGAGGCGTCGCTGCGGTCGGTGACCGTCGCCCCGCCCGGCAGGAGTGTCGCTCGCAGCGCGTCCTTGGGCAGCAGCAGCGCGGCGGCCCGGTCGAGCACCTCCGACTCGTGGTCGGCCAGCCACGCGAGCACCGGACCGGTCATGCCGGGCACCAGCGGGTTGGCCAGTCCCGCGCGCGCGTCGGGGGGCAGGGCACGCCAGCGGTCGAGCTCGCCGGCGGCCCGCTGATCGGGCCACAGCACGGCTGGGCGCAGGGCCGCGCCGCCGTCGTCGACGAGGACCGCCCCGTGCATCTGCCCGGAGAAGCCGAGCGCCGCCACCCGGCTGCCGCCGAGCCGGGTCGCCAGCTCCGCGAGCGTGCTGTCGAGGGCCGACCGCCACGTGGCGACGTCGCTCTCCGCCCGTCCCGGTGCGGGGCGGTCGTAGCCGTAGGCGTGCTCGGCCTCGGCGACCACCGCCCCCGTGGCGTCCAGGGCGACCAGCTTCAGACCGGAGGTGCCCAGGTCGGCGCCGAGCAGCACGTCGGTCACGTCGGTCAGCCGCCGTGGGCGAAGCCGCCGGCGCGGCCGTTGCGGTCGGCGAGCAGCCCGGCCAGCGTCGACACGGCGATCTCGGCCGGCTGACGCGAACCGATGTCCAGCCCGATCGGCCGGTGCACGCGGGCGATCTCCTCCGGCGGGACCCCGAGCGCGGTCAGCGCGGCGACGTGGGGGCCCTCGTGCCGGGGGTTGCCCATGACGCCGATCCAGCGCGCCGGCCGCGCGAGCGCATCCCGGAGCAGCTCACCCAGCTCGTCCCGGTGGTGGTCGGTGACGACGACGTCGGCGCTGCCGCCGGCGAGCTCGTCCTCGATGTCCGCGAAGGCCCGCACGGTCCGGTCCGCGCGCACCTCGACGGCTGCCTCGCCCGGCTCGACCAGCACCGTCCGGAAGCCGAGCTCGGCCCCCCACCGCACGAGCACCTCGGCCACCGGCGAGGCGAACACCGCCACGAGCAGCCGGTCGGTCACGCCACCCGCTCCGGGCTGTCGCCGTAGGCGTAGGCGCTGTTGGCGTACCGCCCGCCGACCGCCACCCCGGGCGGCGCGATGGCGTCGAGGCGGGCGAGGTCGTCGGGGGTCAGCTCCACCGCGGCGGCGCCCACGTTCTCCTCGAGGTAGCTGCGCCGCTTGGTCCCGGGGATGGGGACGACGTCGTCCCCCTGGGCCAGCACCCAGGCCAGCGCGAGCTGTCCCGGCGTCACGCCCTTCTCCGCAGCGAGGTCGCGGGCCGCCTCCACCAGCCGGAGGTTGGCCGCGAACGCGTCGCCGGTGAACCGCGGGTGGGTGCGCCGCCAGTCGTCCTCGGCGAAGTCGTCGGGGCTGGTGATGGCGCCGGTCAGGAAACCACGGCCCAGCGGGCTGAACGGCACGATGCCGATGCCGTGCTCGCGGGCGACGCCCAGCACCTCCGCTTCGACGTCCCGGGTCCACAGCGACCACTCGCTCTGCAGCGCGGCGATCGGGTGGACGGCGACGGCCCGCCGGATCGAGGCGGCGCTGGCCTCCGACAGCCCCAGGTACCGCACCTTGCCCTGCTCGACGAGCTCGGCCATGGCCCCGACGGTGTCCTCGATCGGCACCTGCGGGTCGACGCGGTGCTGGTAGTAGAGGTCGATCACGTCGACGCCCAGCCGGCGCAGGCTGGCCTCCGCGCACCGGCGCACGTTCTCCGGTCGGCCGTCGATGGTCATGCCCGGGCCGTCGTGGCTGAGCGAGAACTTGGTGGCCAGCTGCACGTCGTCGCGGCGGCCGGCGATGGCCTCGCCGACGAGCTCCTCGTTGTGCCCCGAGCCGTACACGTCGGAGGTGTCGAGGAACGTGACGCCGAGGTCCAGCGCGCGGTGGACGGTGGCGATCGACTCCTGCCGGTCGGCCGCGCCGTACATCTGGCTCATGCCCATGCAGCCCAGGCCGATGGCGGAGACGGTCAGGCCGTCGCGCCCGAGCGCGCGGGTTCCCACGGGAGAAGTCATGCCCGCATCCTCGCCCCGGCGCTCAGGCGCCCGCCAGCGCGTCGATGCGTCCGACCTCCGCCGGCGACAGGGTGAAACCCGTGATCGCCGCGTTCGCCGCGATCCGGTCCGGGTTCGCGGACTTGGGGATCACCACGACCCCGTGCTCGATGTGCCAGCGCAGCACCACCTGCGCGGTCGTGGCGCCGTGCGCCCCGGCGATGTCGCGCAGCACCGGGTCGTCCAGGTCGGTGCTCTTGAACGGGCTGTAGCCCTCGAGGACGACGCCGCGCTCGCGGTGCCCCTCCTCCACCGCGGCGTCGCGCAGGGCGGGTGCCCAGCGGATCTGGTTGACGGCCGGCATTTCCCCGGTCTCCTCGGCCAGGGTGTCCAGCTGCGTCAGCGAGTAGTTGCTGACGCCGACGTCGCGGGCCTGGCCGGCGTCGCGCGCGGCCAGGAACCGGCGCCACAGCGCCACGCCGGGACCCCCGGGCGGCCAGTGCACCAGCCAGAGGTCGACGGACTCGAGCCCGAGCTGGTCGAGGGAGGCGGCGATCATCTCCTCGGGCCGGTCGGCCCGGTCGGGCGGCAGCTTCGTCGTCACGAAGACCTCGTCCCGGGGGACGCCGGAGTCGCGCAGCGCCCGGCCCACCTCGGCCTCGTTGCGGTACATCGTCGCGGTGTCCAGGTGCCGGTAACCGGCGTCGAGGGCCGCACGGACGGCGTCGTAGCACTCGCGTCCGCGCAGCTGCCAGGTGCCGAAGCCGAGCAGCGGCATCCGGCCGCCGCCCCGGAACTCGGCGACGGGGATCGAGGTGGTGGTCATGCACCGGGGCTGCCCCGGTCCGCACCCGCGGACACGTCCCGCGGCCAGCGGAGTGCGCGCCCGGTCTGGTGGGATGGGGGCAGCAGCGGGCGCGCACGTACCCGCACCGAGGAGGCACCGTGCAGTACGCCGAGTCCGTCGTGGACCTGGTCGGCAACACCCCGCTGGTCCGGCTCACCTCGGTCACCCGCGACCTGGGCCCCGACGCCCCGCTCGTGCTGGCCAAGGTCGAGTACCTCAACCCCGGCGGCTCGGTGAAGGACCGCATCGCCGTGCGCATGGTCGACGCCGCCGAGGCCAGCGGCGCCCTGAAGCCCGGCGGCACGATCGTCGAGCCGACCAGCGGCAACACCGGCATCGGGCTGGCGCTGGTCGCGCAGCAGCGCGGGTACAAGTGCATCTTCATCTGCCCGGACAAGGTCGGCCAGGAGAAGATCAACGTCCTCAAGGCCTACGGCGCGGAGGTCGTCGTCTGCCCCACGGCGGTCGACCCGTCCGACCCGCGCTCGTACTACTCGGTGTCCGACCGGCTGGCGCGCGAGACGCCCGGCGGGTGGAAGCCCGACCAGTACTCGAACCCGGCCAACCCCCAGTCGCACTACGAGACGACGGGTCCGGAGCTGTGGGCCCAGACCGAGGGCCGGATCACCACGTTCGTGACGGGCATGGGCACCGGCGGCACGATCAGCGGCATCGGCCGCTACCTCAAGGAGGTCTCCGGCGGGAAGGTGCGCATCGTCGGTGCCGACCCCGAGGGCTCGGTGTACTCCGGCGGCACCGGGCGGCCCTACCTGGTCGAGGGCGTGGGCGAGGACTTCTGGCCCTCCACGTACGACCGCGAGATCGCCGACGAGATCATCCCGGTCTCCGACGGCGACTCCTTCGCCATGACCCGGCGGCTCGCCCGCGAGGAGGGCCTCCTGGTGGGGGGCTCCTGCGGGATGGCGGTGGTCGCGGCACTCCGCGCCGCCGAGAAGCTGACCAAGGACGACGTCCTCGTGGTGCTGCTCCCGGACGGCGGCCGCGGCTACCTGAACAAGATCTTCAGCGACCGCTGGATGGCCGACTACGGCTTCCTCGACTCCGCGGTCGGCGAGACCGTGGGCGAGCTGCTGCACACGAAGTCCGGCGAGACGCCGTCCCTGGTCCACACGCACCCGAACGAGACAGTGCGCGACGCGATCGACATCCTGCGTGAGTACGGGGTCAGCCAGATGCCGGTCGTGCGGGCGGAGCCCCCGGTCACGGCCGGCGAAGTCATCGGCTCGGTGGACGAGAAGACGCTGCTCGACGCCCTCTTCGCCGGGACGGCGACCCTCGCCGACCGAGTGGAGAAGCACATGTCGCCGCCGCTGCCGATCATCGGCTCGGGCGAGGCGGTGACCGCCGCCGTCACCGCCCTGGGCTCGAACGACGCCCTGCTGGTGCACGTCGACGGCAAGCCCGCCGGCGTGGTCACGCGGCAGGACGTGCTCAGCCACCTCGCCGGGATCACGCGATGAACCGCCAGGACGACGCCCGAGGCTTCAACACGCGGGCGATCCACGCCGGCCAGGAGCCCGACCCGGCCACCGGCGCGGTCATCCCGCCGGTGCACCTGACGACGACGTACAAGCAGGACGGCGTCGGGGGCCTGCGTGGCGGCTACGAGTACAGCCGCAGCGGCAACCCGACGCGCAACGCGCTGCACGAGGCGCTCGCCTCGCTGGAGGAGGGCTCGACGGCGCTCGCCTTCGCCTCCGGTCTCGCCGCTGAGGACACGCTCCTGCGCACCGTCTGCCGCGCCGGTGACCACGTCGTCCTCGGCGGCGACGCCTACGGGGGCACCTTCCGGCTGATCTCCCGGGTGCTGTCGGAGTGGGGCCTCGAGCACACCCCGGTCCACCTCGACGACCCCGATGCCGTGCGGGCCGCCATCCGGCCGACCACCCGCGTGGTGTGGTGCGAGACGCCGAGCAACCCGCTGCTGAACATCACCGACATCGAGGCCACCGCGGCGGTCGCGCACGAGTCCGGTGCGCTGCTCGTCGTCGACAACACCTTCGCCTCGCCGTACCTGCAGCGGCCGCTCACCCTCGGCGCCGACGTCGTCGTCCACTCGACGACCAAGTACCTCGGCGGGCACTCCGACGTCGTGGGGGGTGCCCTCGTGACGCGGGACGCCGAGCTCGGCGAGCGCCTGGCCTACAACCACAACGCGATGGGCGCCGTCGCGTCGCCGTTCGACTCGTGGCTGGTCCTGCGGAGCCTCAAGACGCTGGGCGTCCGCATGGACCGGCACTCGACGAACGCGGCGCGCGTGGCGGAGTTCCTGCTCGACCACCCGGCGGTCTCGACGGTGCTGTACCCCGGTCTGCCGTCGCACCCGGGGCACGAGATCGCGGCGAAGCAGATGGCCGGCTTCGGCGGGATGGTGTCGTTCCGGCTGAGGGACGGGGAGGACGCCGCGCTGAAGGTGTGCGAGCGGGCGCAGCTGTTCACGCTCGCCGAGTCGCTGGGCGGCGTGGAGTCGCTGATGGAGCACCCCGGGCGGATGACGCACGCCAGCGCGGCCGGGTCTCCGCTCGAGGTGCCTGCCGACCTCGTCCGGCTCTCGGTCGGCATCGAGGACGTCGACGACCTCCTCGCCGACCTCGAGCAGGCCCTCGGTTCATGATCGTTGTGCGCACATGGACGTCTCAGGGACTGCCGACACGTCGATATGCGCACAGTCGCGGTGTGCGCGGCTGATCAGCGGGGTGCGGTGAGGATCCGCGGCCCGTCCGCGGTGACGGCGACGGTGTGCTCGACGTGGGCGGCCCTGCTGCCGTCGGCGCTGCGCAGCGTCCAGCCGTCGGCGTCGACCCGGTAGTCGTCGCTCCCGCCGGCCAGGAACCACGGCTCGATCGCGATGACCAGCCCGGCCCGCAGGGGCACCCCGCGGCCGGCCCGGCCCTCGTTGGGGACGCTCGGCGCCTCGTGCATCGACCGGCCGACCCCGTGCCCGCCCTGGTCGGTGTTGATGCCCACGCCCCCGGCGCGACCCACCGCCCCGATCGCCGCGGAGATGTCACCGATGCGGTTGCCGACGACGGCCGCCGCGATGCCCGCCTCCAGCGCGCGCTCGGTGGTCGCGACGAGCTGCAGGTCCTCCGGCCGCGCCGTGCCCACCGGGAAGGTGGTCGCCGCGTCGCCCACCCAGCCGTCGAGGGTCGCCCCGGCGTCGACGCTGAGCAGGTCGCCGTCGTCCAGGACGTCCGGCGACGGGATCCCGTGCAGGGCGACGTCGTTCACCGACAGGCACACCACGCCCGGGAACGGCGGGGTGGTCGCCAGCGGCGCGTAGCCGAGGAACGGAGAGGTGGCCCCCGCGTCGGCCAGGACGTCGCGCGCGACGGCGTCGAGCTGGCTGAGCCGCACGCCCGGCGCCGCGGTCGCCCGCACCGCCGCCAGCATGTCGGCCACGACGGCGCCCGCCGCGCGCATGGCGTCCAGCTCGCCAGGAGTCCGCAGTTCGATCATGTCGCCGCCTTCCGGTATGACTATCCCGGTATTACTATCACGTCATGGTCCGACCGCCGCTGACGGCCGCCGAGCGGGACCGCGGCCGCCGTCTGGGAGCACTCCTGCGCGCCGCTCGGGGGAACCGCAGCCCGGCCGAGGTCGCCGCCGCGTCCGGGGTCAGCCAGGAAGCACTGCGGAAGATCGAGACCGGCCGGGTGCCCACGCCGGCGTTCTTCACCGTGGCCGCACTGGCGGCAGCGCTCGACGTGCCCCTGGACGAGCTGGCCTCACGGCTCGACGCCGACTCCGACGAGGCGGCCTAGGACCCGCCGGGTCCGGGCATGATCAGCGCCCCTTCGGTGTTGCCGCGATCATGGACGACGCGCTGCGCGAGAAGCTGACCGGCATCTACCGCGACACCCGGACGATCGCCGTGGTCGGCGCGTCCTCCGACGAGTCCAAGGCGGCGCACCGCATCCCGGCCTACCTGCAGCAGCAGGGCTACCGCATCCGGCCGGTGAGCCCCCGCGGCGGAGAGCTCTTCGGCGAGCCGGTGGCCGCCTCGCTGGCCGAGGTGGACGGCCCGGTGGACGTGGTCGACGTCTTCCGGCCGGCTGCGGAGGCAGCGGACATCGCCCGGCAGGCGGTCGCCATCGGGGCCAAGGTGCTGTGGCTGCAGCTCGGTATCGCCGACGAGGAGGCGCGGCGCATCGCCGAGGACGCGGGGCTGACCGTCGTCATGGACCGGTGCATCGGCGCCACGCACCACGAACTGGGGCTCGGCCCCCTCACCGCGACCGCCTGAAGCGAGAAGGATCACCGTCATGACGACCACCGACAGCACCCGCGACCTCGCCGCCCTCGAGGCCGAACGCGCCCGCATCCGCGAGGTGCACCTCAAGCCGTCCGGGGAGCGCCCGGCGTCGACCGCACGCGGCCTCCACCACACCGCGCTGATCAGCAGCGACGTCGAGCGGACCGTCCGCTTCTACCAGGACGTCCTCGGCTTCCCGCTGACCGAGCTGATCGAGAACCGCGACTACCCCGGCTCGTCGCACTTCTTCTTCGACATCGGCAACGGCAACCTGCTGGCCTTCTTCGACTTCCCCGGCCTGGACGTCGGCCCGTACGCCGAGGTGCTGGGCGGCCTGCACCACATGGCCATCAGCGTCGACCCCGAGCGCTGGTCGACGCTGGTCGAGCGGCTGACCGAGGCCGGCGTCGAGCACGAGGTGCACAGCGGCGTCTCGGTCTACTTCCGGGACCCCGACGGCGCACGCATCGAGCTCATCGCCGACCCGCTCGGGGAGATGTACGGCTCCCAGGTGCTCTGACGCGGGCTACCGCGCCTGCACCAGGTCGGCGTACTCCTCGTGCTTCTCGATGTAGCCACGCACGAAGGAGCACCGCGGCACCACGGACCCGCCCTTCGCCCGGACGTCGTCCAGCGCCGCCTGGACCAGCGTGCTGCCCAGCCCCTTGCGCCCGGAGTCCTGGTCGACCTCCGTGTGGATGAACACGGTCGTGTCCCCGTTCCGCTGGTAGTCGGCGTGACCGAGCAGCTGGTCGCCGTCGCGGATCTCGTACCGGTTGGCCTCGGGGACGTCCTGCACAGTGGGCTCCATGCCGCTCCCCTACCCCGGCTGAGCCGGTCCGATCACTCCGCGAGGGAGAGCGCCCGCGTCGGGCACGCCTGGACGGCGTCCTCGACGTCGTTCAGCTCGTCGTCGGACGGCTGCGGCCGGTGCACGACCAGGACGCCGTCGTCGTCCACCTCGAAGACGTCGGGTGCCAGCGCCTCGCAGGTGCCCGACCCCACGCAGCGCTCGCGGTCCACCTCGACGCGGCTCACGCGACGCCCGTCAGACGCGCCGGGAGCCGCTTGAGCCCGTTGACGAACGACGACCGGAGCCGGGCCGGCTCCCCGGCCACCTCCAGGTCGGGCAGCTGCTCGAACAGCTGGCGGAAGGTCACCGCGATCTCGCGGCGGGCCAGGTGCGCACCCAGGCAGAAGTGCGGGCCGTGCCCGCCGAACCCCACGTGCGGGTTCGGGTCGCGGGTCAGGTCGAAGACCTGCGGGTCGGCGAAGAGCTCCGGGTCGCGGTTGGCCGCCGCGTAGAAAAGCAGGAACTTGTCACCGGCGGAGAACCGGTGCCCGTTGACCTCGCCGTCCTGGGTCGCCGTGCGGCGCATCCACGTGATCGGGCTGGTCCAGCGGACGATCTCCTCGACCGCCGTCTTGTCGATCGACGGGTCGGCCATCCACCGGGCCCGCTGCTCGGGGTGCTCGGAGAGAGCGAGGATGCCCTGCGAGATGGCGTTGCGCGTCGTCTCGTTGCCGGCGACGAGCAGCAGGATGAAGAAGGAGCCGATCTCCTGGTGGGTCAGCCGCTCGCCGTCGACCTCGGTGGTCACCAGCGCCGTCGTCAGGTCGTCCGTGGGGTTCTCCAGCCGCTCGGCGGCGAGCCGCTCCATGATCCCGGCCAGGTCGATGCCGGCCTGGAAGAGGGCGGTGAGCGGCTCCTCCTGGTCCTCGATCAGCTCGGGGTCGCCGCCGGACAGGATGATGTTGGACGCCGCCAGGACCTGGGCGCGGTCCTCGGCGGGGACGCCCATCATGTCGCAGATGACCCGCAGCGGGATCGGCGCCGCGATGTCGGCGACGACGTCGAGCGACCCGCCGTGAGCCTCGGCCGTGCGGCGCGCCTCGGTGAGCACCTCCTCGACGATCCCGCGCACGGAGTCGACGACGCGCTCGAGCATCCGCGGGGTGAAGGTCTTCGAGACGATCCGCCGGATCCTGGCGTGCCGCGGGTCGTCCATGCTGATCATCGAGCCGTAGAACTCGTGCAGGTCGGCCGGGATGTCCTGGATCGAGACCGCACCCTTGCCGGAGCAGAACACCTGCGGCTGGGAGCTGATCGCGTCGAGGTCCGCGTGCCGCGTGACCGCGTAGTACCCGGGGCCGTTCGGCAGGCCGGGGACCTCGGGCTCGGCGAAGAAGGCGAAGGGGCGTTCGGCGCGCAGGCGGTCGAAGACGGCGTGCCGCACCTCGGCCGGCTCCACCCAGAAGTCGCGGTCGGAGAGGTCGATGTCGTCCAGGTCGGGGGCTCCGGGAGCCAGTCCGGATGCGGCGTCCACGGCCATGGTGCGCGACCTCCTGCAGTAACGGTCAACGGTGACTGGATGCTGACGTTAGGGAGTGGACGGCGTGGTGCACAACACACTGGACCGGTGCGCGTACGAAAAAGGCCGTGGACGTGGGCACTGGCCCGGGGCCGGGCAGCGACGAGGTGGCGATCGCGAGGGGGGAGTCCGCTCAGCTCTCCCCGCCGGTCAGGGCCCGCTCCTGCGTAGTCCTCACCCGTCGGCGTCCTCGCTCTCCCGGCCCTCCCGCGGCCGGGCTGTGGCGCTCGAGGCTCGCTCGGTCGTCCAGCTCGCGTGGGTCTGGGAGGGGTACTCCTGGTCGTCCCAGATCCGGTTGCCGCCCAGGTCGAGGACGCCGACCGGGGCGTCGAGGGTGATCCCGGCCCGGAGGCGCGGGGAGCCCGGTAGGTGGTACGGGGCCCCCTCGGCGGGTCGGCCGGACCGCCATGCGCTCGCGGCACCCGGCCGGTGCGGCGCCAGACCGAGCGTCGTCGCGGTGTTGAACAGCACGACCGCGTCCTCCTCGGCGACGACCAGGTGCTTGCCCCGGTGCCCGTCGGGACGCCAGTCGGCGGTCTCGTCGGTCAGGGTGAACTCGCCGTAGGAGACGCCGACCCCGCCCCGCGACGTGGCCGGGGCGGCCCGCCGGCCGTTGTTGCGGATCCGGTTGCGGGTGAACGCGCAGTGGTCCAGACCGGCGTCGACCCGGATCCCGTCCAGCCCGTTGTCCCGGATCGAGTTCCCGTCCAGGACGAGGTCGATCGCGGGGCCGCCGTACCCCTCGCCGAGAGGGTGCTGCCAGTAGCCGTACCGCCCGTTGGCGCTGATCCGGCTGCCGCTGATGGAGTACGGCCCCGGGGTGTTGCCGATGCCGATGCCGTCGCGCAGGTTCGCGTCGATGATGCAGTTGACGACCATGCCGCCGCGTCCGGCCATCCCGGCGGTGCCCTGGGCGGAGATGTCGAACCCGGCCTCGTGGTTGCCGATCATCGTGCAGCCGGTCACGACCAGCCCGTCGGCGCCCCAGTCGGAGATGCCGAAGCGGTTGTCCTCGACGTGGCACGCGGTGATCCGGATGCCCCGAGGGGGCGGCCACATCTGCTGCTGCAGTTCGACGAAGATGCCGTTGGTGCCGTTGCCCCGGGCCGTGCACGCGGTGACGGTCAGGCGCTCGGTGGTCCCCCACCCGCCGATGCCGATGCCGATCCCCGCCCCGCCCGGCTGCTCGCCGTTGTCGAGCCGGCCGCACCGCTCGGCCAGGACGGCGTCGACGACGGTGTCCTGCAGGAAGTCGCAGCCGAACCCTGTCGCGGGGGTGTCGTGCACCCAGATGTCCCGGAAGCGACCGCGCAGCACGTACTGCAGGCCCATGCCCTTGGCGAGTGGGTCGTACTCGTCCAGCTGCATGCCCGAGCCGTCGACCTCGAAGCCGGCGAAGGTGCAGTCGGCCAGGTAGTTGTCCGGACCGGCACCGTGCTGCTCGGTGGTGAACCACATCAGCGGGGTCGGCGTCCCCGGTGCACCCGGGTTGGCCAGCAGGAAGCGGGTCGCGGTCATCCCGGCACCCACCAGCGAGACCCCGGAGCGCCACACCGTCGCGGCGTCCCGGATGCAGTAGTCCCCCGGCGGCACGGAGACGACCCGTGGCCGGCCGTCCTCGGCGCACGCGTCGCCGAGCCGATCGACCAGGGCGGCGAGGGCCGGCTGGTCGTTGGTCACCCCGTCCCCGGTCAGGCCGTGCTCCCGCGCGTCGTACACCCGCGTCGCGTCCATGGGGCTCCCAGGGTCGGCTCCCTGCCCCGCTACCCATCGTGCCGCGTGCCCATCCACGGCCCGCCGACCCGACTCGCGGACCCCCGCACGAACGACGACGGCCCTCACAGTGACTGTGAGGGCCATCGTCCTGCAGTAGCGGGGGCAGGATTCGAACCTGCGACCTCTGGGTTATGAGCCCAGCGAGCTACCGAGCTGCTCCACCCCGCGTCGGTAGCACCCAGGTTACACGTCGCGCGGAGCGGTCCCACCGCCACCCGGGGCGCCCTCCGGTACCACTCAGTCACACCGGTCCCAGGGACGCGCGCGCCTTGCTGGTCAGGCGTGCTCACCCGCTTACAGTCCGCTACGTGGTGGGGGACGACGCGGCGAGCATGTTCGCCGGCGAGCCACAGCCCGTGGAGATCCACCACCGGGGCATCTGGTACTCCGGTGAACTGATCGGCTGGCGGCACGGGAGCGACGGCCGGGTGACCGCGCGCGTCCGCTGCCGGGTCGACGGCCTCCGCCACTCCGCCTGGATGGATCTCGCCGACCTGCGGCTGCCCGATCCGAAGCGCCCGCCGCACAAGGAGCCGTTCCCGGCGGTCGTGCGGCGCGCGGGCCGCGACGAGGACGACGCCACGCGGCCGCACACGCTGTTCGCGGCGATGGGCCTCCGCCCGGCGAAGCCGGCCCACGCCGTCCAGCCGCCGTCGACCCGCACTGCGCAGCCGGCCGATGCGCCGGCGCAGCCGGAGCCCCTGCCCACCTCCCGGCGCACCCACCACCTGACCAAGGTCGAGGCCTACCTCAGCCTGGTCTGAGCGGTTCGAGCCCGCTCTCCTGGGAACCCATCCCCGCATGAGCCCGAGGCAGCCGCCCGAGGCGGCTCTGCCGGCCCCTCCGCGGGGGAGGTTCGATCCGTCGCGGGCGCAGGCGACGGCGGAATCCCGCGGCGAGACCCTCGACCAGGTTCTCGACCGCAATGTCGCCGAGCTGCTGCAGGAGCTGCGCGTCGCCTTCACCGGCGTGGGCATCCTCTTCGGCTTCCTGCTCAGCCTGGCCTTCACCCAGCGCTTCGAGGAACTGCACGGAGCGCGCGTGGTGGTCTACATGGTGGCCCTGCTGTCGGCCGCGCTCTCCACGATGCTGCTCATCGCTCCGGTCTCGCTGCACCGCATCGTGTTCCGGCGGCGGCAGAAGTCGGCGCTCGTGGCGGTCGCCGACCGCATGCTGGTCGTCGGGCTCGCCCTGCTCGTGCCCTCCGTCAGCTGCGCCGTGCTGCTCGTCGTCGACCTGGTGCTGGGCCGGTGGGCAGGGATCGTCTGCGGCTCCTTCACCGCACTGGTGGGGGTGCTCACCTGGTACGTGCTGCCCCTGGCCATCCGCCGCTCCGGCCACGGCGTGGCCCCGGCCGAGCCGGCGGGGCCCGTGGCGCTGCACCTCCGGACCGCCGGCCGCCGGCCGAGGTGATCGGAAAAGCAGGAAGCCCGGCCCCTGAGGGACCGGGCTTCCTGTCGATGGTAGCGGGGGCAGGATTCGAACCTGCGACCTCTGGGTTATGAGCCCAGCGAGCTACCGAGCTGCTCCACCCCGCGTCGGTAGAACCCACTCTACACGCCGCCGGCGGGGGGGGGGGGGGGGGGGGGGGGGGGGGGGGGGGGGGGGGCGGCGGGGGGGGGCCGGGGGGGGGGGGGGGGCGGGGGGGGGC
>NZ_JBJGZL010000025.1:0-23526 GCF_054050495.1 Blastococcus sp. SYSU D00922 | reverse complement strand
CGAAGTGGCCACTTCGGCCCCTCAGGAGGACAGGGCGGCGGGGGTCTCCGGCACCGGGACCTCCTGGGCCCGCGCCGTCTGGGCCAGCACGATCCCGGTGAGGACGACGGCGCCGCCCAGCACCTGCCAGCCGCTCAGCACCTGCTCCAGCCACAGCCAGGCCACGATCGAGGCGAACACCGGCTCGACGGTCGCGACCAGCCCCGCGGCGGTCGGCGCGAGGTGGCGCAGTGCGGCGATCGACAGCCAGAAGGGCACGACCGCGCCCAGGACGACGATCCAGGTCACGAGCAGCCACAGCGGCAGCTCCACCGAGCCGACGGACACCGGCACCTGCTCCGCGAGCACGCCGGCGTCGAACTGCCACCACGGTGCGGCGACGGCCCAGAACACCGCCGCCGAGACGAAGCTCCAGCAGGTGAGCGCCACCGGGTCGCGGGTGGTCGTGCCGCGCTCCCCCATCAGGTAGTAGGTGGCCAGGCAGAGCGCGGCCAGCAGCGCCGCGCCGACCCCGATCGGGTCGAGCGAGCCGCCGTCCTGCCAGACCTCGGCGACGAAGACCAGCCCGGACAGCGAGAGCAGCAGGGCGAGCCAGAGACGGCTGCGGACCTTCTCCTTGCGCACCAGCCACACGTAGAGCGCGATGAACACCGGGGCGGTCATCTCGAAGACCAGCGCGATGCCCACCGGCATCCGGCCGATCGCCACGTAGTAGAGGAACTGCGTGAGGGCGACGCCGATCACGCCGAAGGCTGCGAGGAAGGGGAGCTCGCGCCAGGTGACCCGCAGCCGCTGGGGCGCAACCAGCGCGAGGACCACGAGCAGCGCCACCGCCGCGCCGGTGCACCGGAGAGCCGTGAGCCGGGTCGGCGGGATGCCGGCCTGCAGCGCCAGGGTCGAGACGGTGCCGTTGACGGCGAAGAGCCCCGCTGCGGCCAGCGTGAGGACGTAGCCGAGAGCGGGGCGCGCGGTGCGGGGCACACGGGGAACGTAGTCCCCAATCATGCGGTTGCCACCTACGACCCGGTGGACCCGCGCCCGGACGGGTCGGACGGGGACGACAGACTGCAGACATGGACCTGCCCGCCGCCCTCTACGAGCCCACGGACGACGGTTTCCGGGCCACCGCGCTCACCATCGGCCCCTGGGACACCGGCCTCCAGCACGCCGGTCCGCCCGCGGCCCTGCTGCTGCGCGAGGCGGAGCGGGCGAGCGCCATCGAGGGCGGCCAGACGGTGCGGATGGCCTACGACATCTTCGCGCCGGTGCCGGTCGGCGAGGTGTTCCTGCGCTCGTCGGTGGTCCGCCCCGGACGGCGCATCGAGCTGGTCGAGACGGTGCTCACGGCGGCCGACGAGCGGCCGCTCATGCGGCTGTCGGCCTGGCGGATGCGCACCCGGCCCGACGGCGCCGGTCCCGAGGTGCCGGCGGAGCACCCCGCGGCCGCGCCGCCCGAGGAGAGCCGGGAGGAGGTGGCCGCCTTCTTCACCGCCGACGTGGCCTACCACCGGGCGCTGGACTGGCGGTTCCCCACCGGCAGCTTCAACTCGCCGGGGCCGGCGTCGGCCTGGACCCGGCCGCGGTGCACCCTGGTGGACGGCGAACCCATGTCGCCGCTGCAGCACCTGCTGGTCATGACCGACGCGGCCAGCGGGATCTCCGCCGAGCTGGACTGGACGGGGGCGACCTTCGCCAACGTCGACCTGCTGGTGTCGCTGCACCGGGCGCCGCGCGGGGAGTGGCTCGGCATGGACGCCGTCACGACCCTGGGCGGCACCGGGGCCGCGCAGTGCACGGCGGTGCTGTTCGACGCCGACGGGGCCATCGGCCGGTCGGCGCAGTCGCTGTTCGTGGAGCCGCGCTGACCGTCCGGCGGCGCGGCGCGGGACCAGGCAAGGTGGACGTGATGACAGGACGACGGACGGGAGCGGCATGGACGCGCTGACCGAGGTCAGGGACTGGCTGTCCGGCCGGGGCCTCGAGGTCGTGCTGATCATCCTCGGCTCGGTGCTGCTGGCGCGGTTCGTGTCGTGGATCGGCGGCCGCATCACCGATCGGATCGACGCGCGGTCCACGGGCGGCGACGCGCTGGTCAGGTCGGAGGCGGCCAAGCACCGGCACTCGCTGACCCAGGTGCTCACCTGGGCCGCCGTCGTCCTCATCTACTCGATCGCGGTGTTCTTCGTGCTCGACCGCCTGGGCGTACCGGTGACCGGCCTGGTCGCGCCCGCGACGGTCCTCGGCGTGGGGCTCGGCTTCGGCGCGCAGCGCATCGTCGGCGACGTCCTGGCCGGCTTCTTCATCATCACCGAGCGGCAGTACGGGTTCGGCGACGTCGTGAACATCAGCGTGGTGGGCGCCGCCGAGCCCGCGACCGGCACGGTCGAGGACGTGACGCTGCGCGTCACCCGGGTCCGCTCGCCCAACGGCGAGGTCGTCACCGTCCCGAACGGGCAGATCGTGAAGGTCGTCAACCTCTCGCGCGACTGGGCCCGGGCGGTCGTCGACGTCCCGGTCCCGACCAGCGTGGACGTCAACCGGGTCAACGAGATCCTCCGCGACGTCGGCCGGGAGGCGTTCCGCGATCCCGCGCTGCGGCCGTTGCTGCTCGACCCGCCCACCGTCATGGGCGTGGAGAGCCTCGACCTCGAGCAGGTCAACGTCCGGGTCGTGGCGCGCACGCTGCCCGGCAAGCAGTTCGAGGTGGGCCGCGACCTGCGCGCCCGCGTCGTCCTGGCGTTCCGGAACCAGGGGATGAACGTGCCCCCGCCGACCGCGGCCGCCGCGGCGGTCGACGGCGACGGCCACCCGGAGGAGGGGCGATGACCGAGCCGTCGACGACCGGCGACCAGCCGGCCGAGCAGGTGGCCGCGCCGACGGTCAGCACCGCTCCCGCACCCGGCGGTCCTCGCGCGCTGTTCCGGCGGATCCCGGGGCACCTGGGCCGCGCCCGCACCTCCACCGTGGTCCTGGCGGTGCTCTTCGTCGGGATCTACGCGCTCTACCTGAACGTGAAGCCGCCGGCGCCGGGGACGGCGACGACGTCCACTACGGAGACCAGCACGAGCCAACCGGCGCCCGGCCCGACGCCGACGACGACCGCACCGGAGACCTCGGCGGAGCCCACGCCGTCGGCTCCTCGTACCACGTCCAGCGCGCCGACCACCGCCCCGGAGCCGACGACCTCCGAGCAGCCGACCGGCACCTCGCCGCCCGAGGAGACGGCTGAGCCCTCGCTGCCGACGACGAGCGCGCCGCAGACGCGCGGCAGCACGCCGACCCTGCAGAGCCCGCCGGGCTGACCCGTCAGAACGAGGTGACGACGGCGATCCCCGGTCGCCGGCCGACCTCGGCGAGGGCTGCGGGGGACTCGTCCAGGGCCAGCTGCCGGGTGACCAGCCGGCCCGGGTCCAGCCGGCCGGCGGCGATCAGCCCGAGCAGCTCCGGGTAGGCGTGCGCGGCCATGCCGTGGCTGCCGAGCACCTGCAGCTCCAGGGCGATGACCCGCTCCATCGGCACCGCGGCGCGGCCCTGCTCCGGCGGGAGCAGGCCGACCTGCACGTGCCGCCCGCGCGGCCGGAGGCTCCGCACGGAGTTCGCGCAGGTCGAGGGCGCACCCAGGGCGTCGAGGGACACGTGCGCTCCCCCGCCGGTCAGCCCGAGGACGCCGGACGGCACGTCGGCCCGCCCGTCCACGGCGTGCTCGGCACCGAGCTCCCGGGCGAGGTCGAGCGCGGCCGGGGACACGTCCACGGCGACCACCCGGGCGCCGGCGGCCACCGCGATCTGGACGGCCGACAGCCCGACGCCGCCGCAGCCGTGCACCGCCACCCACTCCCCCGGCCGCACGCGACCGACCTGCGCGACGGCGCGGAACGCCGTGGCGTACCGGCAGCCCAGGGCCGCGGCCGTGGCGAGCTCCATGTCCTCCGGGACGGCGACGAGGTTGACGTCGGCGGCGTCGAGGGCGACGAACTCCGCCAGCGATCCCCAGTGGGTGAAGCCGGGCTGGGTCTGCCGGACGCACACCTGGTGGTCCCCGGCCGCGCACTGCGCGCAGCGCCCGCAGGCGTTGACGAAGGGCACGGTCACCCGGTCGCCGACCCGCCAGCTCCGGACGCCGGACCCCACGGCCGCCACCGTGCCGGCCAGCTCGTGCCCGGGGACGTGCGGCAGGACGACGTCGGGGTCGTGCCCCTGCCAGGCGTGCCAGTCGCTGCGGCAGATCCCGCTGGCGCCCACCTGCACCACGACGCCGTCCGGGGCGGGGCCGGGGGCCGGGACATCGCGGACCGCCAGCGGGCCGGCGAAGGACTCGAAGAGCAGCGCACGCACCCCGTCAGCGTGCACGGCGGGGTCCCTAGAGTCGGCGGGGTGTCCACCCTGACCGTCGCCGGGCGCTTCTGCGGCCCGCCCGGAACCGCCAACGGCGGGTACCTGGCCGGCCGGCTCGCGGCGCTGGTCGGCACGCCGGCGGTGTCCGTCCGGCTGCGCCGGCCCACCCCGCTGGACCGCCCGCTCGACGTCCGGAGGGCCGACGCCGGCGTGGAGCTCCGCGACGGCGACGACGTGCTGGCCACCGCGGCACCGGCCGACCTGGATCTCGCGGTACCGCCGGCGCCGTCCCCCGCGGAGGCGGCGGCCGCCCAGGCGGCCCTGCCGCCGCGGACCGACCACCCGTTCCCGCGCTGTTTCGGCTGCGGCCCGGCGCGCGTCCCGGGCGACGCGGTGGCGGTCTTCGCCGGCCCGCTGCCCGACCGGCCGGACCTGTGGGCCGGGATCTTCCGCCCGACCGCGGAGCTGCCGTCGGCGGACGGCGCCGCGGCGCCCGAGACCGTGTGGGCGGCGCTGGACTGCCCGTCGTTCCAGCCCATCGCGTCCACGGCGCCCCACCTGCTGGGCACGATCACCGCCCGCCAGGACGCACCGGTGCGGCTGGACACCGACCACGTCCTCCTCTCCTGGATGGTCGCCCGGGAGGGACGGCGCTCGACGACCGCGTCCGCGCTGGTGGCGCCCGACGGAACGGTCGCGGCGCGGGCGCGGGCGATCTGGTTCGAGGTCCCCCCTGCCTGAGACCGGTGTTTCACGTGGGACATCAGACTGTCCCCGTGGACGACGACCTCACCGCCCTGCGGGACCGCTGCGACCGCGCGCTGAACCTGCACGGCCCGCAGTCGGCCGCCGACCTGCTGGCGACCGTCCCGCCGGGCACCGCCACCGACCACTACGGCGAGGGCGGCGTCGTGGCCGAGCTGGAGCGCGAGGTCGCCGGCCTGCTCGGGTTCCCGGCCGCGGCCTACCTGCCCAGCGGCGTGATGGCGCAGCAGGCGGCGCTGCGGGTGCACGCCGACCGGCGCGGACGGCGCACCGTCGTCTACCACCCGATGAGCCACCTGGAGCGGCACGAGGACCGCGCCCCGCAGCGCCTGCACGGGCTGGTCGGGCGCCCCGTCGGCGACCAGAACCGGCTGCTGCTGCGGGCCGACCTGGACGGCGTGGGCGAGGCGCCGGCCGTGCTGCTCGTCGAGCTGCCCCAGCGCGACCTCGGCGGGCAGCTGCCGCCGTGGGAGGACCTCGTCCAGCAGGTGGAGTGGGCCCGCGGGCGCGGCGCGGCCGCGCACCTGGACGGCGCCCGGCTGTGGGAGGCGAGCGCCGGCTACGACCGGTCCCCCGCCGAGATCGCCGGCCTGTTCGACACCGCCTACGTCAGCTTCTACAAGGGCATCGGCGCCCTCCCCGGCTGCTGCCTCGCCGGCCCGGAGGACGTCGTCGCCGAGGTCAGGGAGTGGCGGCGCCGGATGGGCGGCACGCTGTTCGGCCTCTGGCCCGGGGCGGCGTCGGCGCTGAGCTGCCTGCGCCGCCGGCTGCCGCTGATGCCTACCTACCTCGCGCGGGCGCGGGAGATCGCCGGCGCGGTGCGCGACCTCCCCGGCGTGACCGTGGTCCCCGACCCGCCGCAGTCGCCGATGCTGCACCTGCTGCTCCGCACGAGCCCGGACGCGCTGCGTGCGGCGGTCCGGCAGCTGGCGGAGGACGGGCTGTGGACCTGGCAGCGGTTCACGACGACCAGCGACCCGGGGGTCCAGCTGGTGGAGCTGTCGGTCGGCGACGCCACGATGGCCCTGTCGCTGGAGGAGATCCGGAAGGCCTTCGCCACTCTGGCCGGCTGATCAGCAGGGGCCGGTGTGACGCCTGTGATCCGGCGTCCTAGGATCGGCGGTGGCTCACGAGAGGCAGCGACAAGCACCTGGCTGGCTGCCCGGCAACCTCTACTCCGTCTGAGGTGCTCCCAGGGGAAGAGCCGGCTGGGCGGCGTCCGCCGTCCGGCAAGGACGGAGTCTCCTGCGCGCCGCGGGCTTCTCCGCGAGCGAAGAGGAGACGGCGCATGACCGACCCGCAGAGCTGGAGCTTCGAGACCCGGCAGATCCACGCCGGCACGAGCCCCGACCCCACGACCGGCGCCCGCGCGCTGCCGATCTACGCCACCACCGCCTACCAGTTCCGCGACAGCCAGCACGCCGCGGACCTGTTCGCGCTGGCCGAGATGGGCAACATCTACACGCGGATCATGAACCCGACGCAGGACGCGCTGGAGCAGCGCGTGGCCTCGCTCGAGGGCGGCGTCGCGGCCCTGGCCGTGGCCAGCGGGCAGTCGGCGACGACGCTGTCGATCCTCAACATCGCCGAGTCCGGCGACCACGTCGTCGCCTCCGCCTCGCTCTACGGCGGCACCTACAACCTGCTGCACCACTCGCTGCCGAAGCTGGGTGTCCAGGTGTCCTTCGTCGAGGACCCGGACGACCCGGAGGCCTGGCAGGCCCTGGTGCGGGACAACACCAAGGCGTTCTTCGGCGAGACCATCGGCAACCCGAAGGGCGACGTCCTCGACATCGAGAAGGTCGCCGAGGTCGCCCACCGCAACGGCGTCCCGCTGATCGTCGACAACACCATCGCCACGCCGTTCCTCATCCGGCCGTTCGAGTTCGGCGCGGACGTCGTCGTCCACTCGGCCACCAAGTACCTGGGCGGGCACGGCACCGCGATCGCCGGGCTGATCGTGGACGGCGGGACGTTCGACTGGGGCAGCGGCAAGTTCCCCGGGTTCACCACCCCCGACCCGACGTACCACGGCGTCGTCTACAAGGATCTCGGTGCGCCGGCCTACGCGCTCAAGGCCCGCGTGCAGCTGCTCCGCGACCTCGGCCCGGCCATCTCGCCGTTCAACGCCTTCCTCGTCGTCCAGGGCATCGAGACGCTGTCGCTGCGCATGGAGCGGCACGTGCAGAACACGATCCGCGTCGCCGAGTTCCTGGAGGCCCACGACGCGGTGGACCGCGTGAACTACCCGGTCCTCGAGTCCTCGCCGTGGCACGCCGCCCAGCAGAAGTACGCGCCGCGGGGCGCCGGCGCCGTCCTCACCTTCGAGCTGCACGGCGGCCGGGAGGCCGGCCAGAAGTTCGTCGAGGCGCTGGAGCTGCACAGCCACGTGGCCAACATCGGCGACGTCCGCAGCCTCGTGATCCACCCCGCGTCGACGACGCACTCGCAGCTCACCGCCGAGGAGCAGCTCACCACCGGTGTCACGCCCGGCCTGGTGCGCCTCGCCGTCGGGCTGGAGGGGATCGAGGACATCCTGGCCGACCTCGAGGCCGGCTTCCGGGCCGCCAAGTCGGCCTGACGATGGGCGGATGGGTCGAGGGGGACCCGGTCGGCGACCGGGTCTTCCTCGACCTGCCCGCGTTCTCCCCGGAGCGCGGTGGTGAGCTGCCGTCGGTCCGGGTCGCGTACGAGACGTGGGGGACGCTCGCGGCCGACGGCGACAACGCCGTGCTCGTCGAGCACGCGCTCACGGGCGACAGCCACGTCGTCGGTGCCGCCGGCCCGGGGCACCCGACGGCCGGCTGGTGGGACGGGCTGGTCGGACCGGGCGCCCCGCTCGACACCGACCGGTTCTTCGTCGTCTGCGCCAACGTGCTCGGCGGCTGCCAGGGGACGACGGGGCCGTCGTCCCTCGCCCCGGACGGGGTGCGGTGGGGCTCCCGCTTCCCCGAGGTCACCGTCGGCGACCAGGTGCGGGTGGAGGCGGCGCTGGCCGACGCCCTGGGTATCGCGCGCTGGGCCTGCGTGGTCGGCGGCTCGATGGGCGGGATGCGGGCGCTGGAGTGGGCGGTGGCGATGCCCGAGCGCGTGGACGCGTTGTTCTTCCTCGCGTCGGGGGCGGTCGCCACCGCCGACCAGATCGGCACCCAGACCACGCAGCAGGCGGCGATCCGGGCCGACCCGGCCGATCCGCCGGTCGCCGGCCTCGGCATCGCCCGCCGGATCGCGCACCTCACCTACCGCAGCGCCTACGAGCTCGGCGAGCGCTTCGGCTCCCGGGTGCAGGAGGACGGCCGGTTCGCCGTCGCCTCCTACCTGGACCACCACGCCGACAAGCTGGCGGCCCGCTTCGACGCCGACAGCTACGTGCTGCTCACCCAGGCGATGAACACCTGGGACGTCGGCCGCGGCCGCGGCGGCGTGGAGGATGCGCTGGCCCGGGTGACCGCGCGGTCGGTCGTCGCCGGCGTGGACAGCGACCGGCTGTACCCGATCGCGCTGCAGCAGCAGGTCGCCGACGGCCTCGGCGTCCCGCTCGAGGTGATCCCCTCCCCCTACGGGCACGACGGCTTCCTCATCGAGACCGCCGCCGTCGGCAAGCTCCTCCGCGAACTCCTCGCCTGAGCCTTAGCCGAGATCACGTGATCTCGGCACATCGGGGGCCCTGAAGCGCCGAGATCACGCGATCTCGGCGGAGATCCGCGGTCGGGATAGCGTCGGGCGCATGAGCTACGACGTCGCCGCGGTCCGCGCGCAGTTCCCCGCGCTGCGGGCCGGGACCGCCCACTTCGACGGTCCCGGCGGCACGCAGGTCCCGCGCCAGGTGGCCCACGCGGTCGCCGCGACGCTGGGTTCACCGATCTCCAACCGCGGCACCGTGACCGCGGCCGAGCGGACCGCCGACGACGTCGTCACCGCCGCCCGGCAGGCGCTCGCCGACCTGCTGGGCGCCGACCCGCGCGGCATCGTGTTCGGGCGCAGCGCCACCCAGCTCACCTTCGACGTCTCGCGGGCGCTGGCGGCGGGCTGGGGTCCGGGGGACGAGGTCGTGGTCTCGCGGTTGGACCACGATGCGAACGTCCGCCCGTGGGTGATCGCCGCCGAGGCCGCGGGCGCGACCGTGCGCTGGGCGGCGTTCGACCCCGCGACGGGCGAGCTGACCGCCGACGACGTCTCGGAGGTGCTCACTGAGAGGACGCGGCTGGTGGCCGTCACCGGGGCGTCCAACCTGATCGGCACACGCCCGCCGGTGGCCGAGATCGCCGACCGGGTGCACGCCGTGGGTGCGCTCCTGGCCGTCGACGGGGTGCACCTCACCGCGCACGCGCCGGTCGACGTCCGCGCGCTGGGCGCGGACCTCTACACCTGCTCGCCGTACAAGTTCCTCGGCCCGCACTGCGGCGTGCTCGCCGCCGACCCGGCGCTGCTGGAGTCGCTGCGGCCGGCCAAGCTGCTGCCGTCCACCGACGCGGTCCCCGAGCGGTTCGAGCTGGGCACGCTGCCCTACGAGCTCATGGCCGGGACGACGGCGGCGATCGACTTCCTGGCGGACCTGTCCCCGGCCGGCGGCACGCGGCGCGAGCGGCTGGTCGCGGCCATGACCGTGCTCGAGGAGTACGAGGACGGGCTGCGCGCCGAGCTGGAGGCGGGCCTGACCGCGCTGCCCGGCGTCCGGCTGTGGTCGCGCGCGGCCCACCGCACGCCCACGCTGCTGCTGACCTTCGACGGCCGGGACGCCGCCGACGCCTACCGGTTCCTGGCCGAGCGCGGCGTCAACGCCCCGGCCGGCTCGTTCTACGCCATCGAGGCCAGCCGCTGGCTCGGCCTCGGCGACACCGGCGGGCTCCGGGTCGGCCTGGCGCCCTACAGCGACGCCGACGACGTCGCGCGCCTGCTCACCGGCCTGCGGGAGTGGCTCGCCGTCCGCTGAGCCGTGCGCCTCAGGCCAGCGCGTCGCCCGGCACCATCCCGGCCGGCGGGAGCTTGCGCCGGACCACCGGGCGGACCTTGCGGGCCTCGGGCAGCCGCTCGTAGTACGCGGCCGCGTTGCCGCGGATGTGCAGCAGGTCGTCCTCGGTCGCCTCGCGGACGACCTTGGCCGGCACGCCGGCGATGACCGAGCGCGGCGGGAACTGCTTGCCCTGGGTGACGACGGCGCCCGCGGCGACGATCGAGCCCGAGCCGATGTGCGCGCCGTTCATGACGACGCTGCCCATGCCGACGAGCACCTCGTCGTCGATCCGGGCGCCGTGGAGGACGACCCGGTGCCCGACGGTCACGTTCCGGCCCACCACCAGCGGAAAGCCGGGGTCGGAGTGCAGCGTGCAGCCGTCCTGCACGTTCGAGCCCTCGCCGATCTCGATCGTCTCGTGGTCGGCCCGGGCCACGGCGCCGTACCAGATGCTGGCCCGCGGCCCCATCGTCACCGCGCCCACCACGACCGCGGTGGGCGCGACGAAGGCGTCGTCGTCGATCTTCGGGGCGCCGAAGGGCAGTTCTGCGATGTAGTTGTCCGCCACGCCGTCAGCACAGCACAGCCCCGGCCGCCGCGCACAGTCCCCACGCGCGGCAGACTCCCCGCATGGCCGCACCGCTGCCCCCGCTGCCCACCTCCGTCGTGGGGAGCCTCCCCCAGCCCGGCTGGCTGATCGACCGCGACCGCCTGGCCCACCAGTTCCCGCCCCGCGTCCGCGCCCGGGAACTCTGGCGGGTGGCGCCGGAGCTGCTGGCCGAGGCGCAGGACGACGCCACGCTGCTGGCGATCCGCTCGCAGGAGGAGGCGGGGCTCGACATCGTCACCGACGGCGAGATCCGCCGGGAGTCCTACTCCAACCACTTCGCCACCGCGCTGGACGGCATCGACCTCGACACCCCGGGCAGCGTGCTGAACCGCTCGGGCAAGCCGATCCCGGTGCCGCGGGTGGTCGGGGAGATCCGCCGTCCGCGGCCGATCGACGCCGACGACGTGCGGTTCCTCCGGGCGCACACCGACCGCGCGGTCAAGTTCACCGTCCCCGGCCCGTTCACGATGGCGCAGCAGGCCCAGGACGACCACTACGGCGACGACCGCGCGCTGGCGCTGGCCTACGCCGACGTCGTCCGCGCCGAGATCGCCGACCTGTTCGCCGCGGGCGCCGACATCGTGCAGATCGACGAGCCGTGGCTGCAGGCACGTCCGGAGATCGCGCGGAAGTACGGCGCCGAGGCCGTCACCCGGGCCGTCGAGGGCGCGCCGGGCCCGGTGCACCTCCACCTGTGCTTCGGCTACGCGGCGATGGTGTCCGAGCGGCCGGAGGGCTACTCGTTCCTCCCCGAGCTCGCCGACACCCCGGTGGACACCGTGGCGGTCGAGACGGCGCAGTCGCACCTCGACCCGGCCACGCTGCGGCCGCTGCGGAGCAAGGGCATCGCGCTGGGCGTCCTCGACCTGTCCACGCCCGAGGTGGAGACGCCGGAGGTCATTGCCGACCGGGTGCGCCGGGCGCTGGAGGACGTCGACGTCGAGCGGCTGGTCCTCACCAGCGACTGCGGCCTGAAGTACCTGCCGCGGGAATCGGCCGCCGGGAAGATGCGCTCCCTGGCACTCGCCGCGGAGGTCCTGCGAGCCGAGCTCTAGGACGCGACCTCCGCCAGCGCCCGCGGGATCTCCGCGGGCAGCTCGCGGGCGAGGAAGCCGAGCCGGCCCACGGCCGATGCCAGCCGCTCGCCGCAGCGGCCGTGCAGGAACGCCGCCCACACGGCCGCCTGCGCCGGGTCGGCGCCGCGGGCCAGCAGGCCGCCGGTGATGCCCGCCCGCACGTCTCCCGAGCCCGAGACACCGAGACCCGCGGTGCCGCTGTCGTCCTGCCAGATCCGGCCGTCCGGCGAGGCGATCCACGACGTGGCACCGCCCAGCCCGACGACGGCGCCGGTGCGGTCGGCGAGCCGCGCCGCGGCGCCGGCGGGGTCGTCGTCGATCTCCCGCTCCTCCACGTGGAGGGCGTAGGCGATCTCGGTCGGGTTGGGCGTCAGCACGACGCGCCCGTCCAGGTGACGGACGGCCGCGTCGTTCGCGGTGACGCACGACAGCCCCAGCGCGTCCAGCGCGAGCGGGCCGGACAGGTGGGGCAGGAGCCGCTCGCCGAAGGCCGCCGTCTCCTCGGTGTCGGCCATGCCGGGCCCGATCAGGACGGCGTCCGCGGACTCCGCGAGGTCCCGGACCGTGTCGGCCGCCGCCGCGCTGATCGCGCCGCCGTCGGTCTCCGGGAGCGCCCGCACCAGGGCCTCGGGCAGGGCGTTCGTGGCGAACGGCGCCAGGGACGCCACGGTCGCCACCTGCAGCTTCCCGGCGCCGGCGCGCATCGCGGCCTCCGCGGCGAGCAGCACGGCGCCGAGGGTCTCGGTGCTGCCGCCGATCACCAGGATGGAACCGCGGGCGTTCTTCCCGCCCGAGGGCTCCGGCAGCGGCCAGCCGCGCAGGACCTGCGGGGTGACCAGCGTGGGGTCAGGGCTGCTGCGCGGCATCGGGCTCCTCGGTGACGTCCTCGTCCTCGGCGACCAGGTGGTCGACGGCGTTGAACTCGGCCAGCCGCAGGTCGCCGGCGTCGTCCATCTCGTAGCGGGTGAGGGAGGCGTTGGCGACCTGCTCCTCGCGGTCGACCGCCATCAGCTCCTGCTCGGTCAGCTCCTCGAGGATGTAGCGGAGCACCATGATCACGGCCTGGTGGGCGACGATCATCAGCCGCTCGCAGTCGTGCCGCAGCGCCTCGGTGGCCAGCAGGCTGCGCAGCCGCAGGGCGACGTCGGCCCAGCTCTCCCCGCCCGGGGGCCGGTAGTAGAACTTCCCGAGCAGGTCGCGCCGCTTGGCCTCCTCGGGGTACTGCTCGCGGATCCCGGCGCCGGTCATCCCGTCGAACGCGCCGAAGTCGCGCTCGCGCAGCCGCTCGTCGGTGCGCACCCGGACGTCGAGGCCCGCCGTGGCCAGCTGCGCGGTGGTCAGCGCGCGGGCGAACGGCGAGCTGAGCACGGCGGTCGGGCGCTGGTCCTCCGGCAGGTCGGCGAGGTGGCGGCCCAGGGCCTCCGCCTGCGACCGCCCGGTGTCCGACAAGGGGACGTCGGGGTCGCGGATGTCCAGCTGCAGCCGGCCCGCGCCCGCCTTCTGCGCCCGCGCGTCGGCGACGTTGCCCATGCTCTCGCCGTGGCGGACGAGCCACACCACCACCGGCCCCGGTCCCCGATCACTCACCCGGACGCCGGTAGCCGCGCAGCCGAGCACCGAAACCGTCGTCCCCCGACGGCAGGATGGCGCCGTGACGCTGCCCACCGACCTGCCGGTGCTGCCGTTCGCCGACCAGCCCGCGCTCGAGGCGTGGCTGGAGGCCGAGCACGCCACCGCTCCCGGCCTCTACGTGAAGATCGCCAAGAAGGGCACCGGCATCCCGTCGGTCGACTGGGAGCAGATGGTCGAGGTGCTGCTCTGCTTCGGCTGGATCGACGGCCGGGCCAACCGGGTCGACGACACCTGGTACGTGCAGCGCATCACCCCGCGGCGGCCGAAGAGCGTGTGGTCGCTGAAGAACGTCGCGACCGTCGAGCGGCTGATCGCCGAGGGGCGGATGCGCCCGGCCGGGCTGGCGGCGGTCGAGGCCGCGAAGGCCGACGGGCGGTGGGAGCGCGCCTACGCGGGTCCGGCGACGATCACCGTGCCCGACGACCTGGCGGCGGCCCTGGACGCCGAGCCGGCGGCGCGGGCGGCGTTCGACGGCCTGGACGGCCAGAACCGCTACGCCGTCCTCCACCGGGTGCACACGGCGGGCACCCCGGCCACGCGGGCGAAGCGCATCGCGGCCGCCGTCGACATGCTGCGGAACGGCCGCACCCACCACTGAGTCAGGGCGCGACCGAGGCCCGCTCCCGCCAGAAGGCGGTGTCGCGCCGGCGCCACCACAGCATCAGCCCGATGCCGGCGGCCATCACGCCGACGCCGATCACCAGCGGCGGCCCGACACCGAGCCACGCCTGCCCGGTGTAGGAGTTGTCCGGGTCGGCGAGGTCGCGCACCGACAGGACGAGCAGCCAGGTGAGCATCGCCGCCCCGGCCAGCGGGCCGACCCCGAGCAGCAGCAGGTTCCGCACGCTGCGCAGCAGGTGCCGGCGGAAGTACACCGCGCAGGCCAGGCCGGTGAGCGCGTAGTACAGCGCGATGAGCAGCGACAGCCCGGTGATCGAGTCGTAGAGCGCGTTCTCGCTGATGAGCCCCACGACCACGTACCAGGCCACCCCCACGGCGGCGACCCACCAGGTCGAGACGTCCGGCGTCCGGTGGGCGGGCGAGATGGACGCGAACCGCCGCGGCAGCGCCCCGCGCCGCGCCATCGACAGGCCGGTCCGCGAGGCCGGGATGATCGTCGTCTGCGTCGAGGCGATGGCGGACGTGGCGACGGCGAGCAGCACCACCCAGTCCCAGCCGCCCAGCGTCTCCGACGACAGCAGCGCGAAGACCGCCTCCTCCTCGTCGGCGTTGTCCGCCAGGAACGCCGTCCCGGCGAAGGAGACGACCGCGGCGGCCACGCCCAGGTAGGTGAGCAGCAGGACGACCGTGGAGAGCACCGCGGCGCGCCCGGGCGCCGTCCGCGGGTTCGTCGTCTCCTCGGTGAGGTTCACCGCCGACTCCCAGCCCCAGTAGGCGAAGACGCCGAGCAGCAGGCCGCTGGTCAGCGCCGCGCCCCCGGCGCCGAAGGGGTCGAGCCAGTCCCAGGACGGCGTGAGCGCGCCGAACGGGCTGTCGCCCCGCAGGCCCCGCGCCTGTGCCACGACGGCGAAGACCGCCAGCGCCGCCGTCTGGGCCAGGATCAGCCCGTTCTGCAACCGGGCCGACACCTCGGTGCCGCGCACGCAGATCCAGGCCATGAGCAGGATCAGCGCGACGGTCAGGCCCATGACGACCGGCGTCGACTCCGTCCACCCGTCGAGTCCCACGGCCAGCAGGGTGAAGCGGACGCCGACCTCCGAGAGCGAGCCCAGGACGAGGACGCCGGTCATGGTGATCGCCCAGCCGCCGATCCAGCCGGTCCACGGCCCCAGCGCACGGGTGACCCAGGAGAACGTCGTCCCGCAGTCGGGGTCGACGCGGTTGAGCGCGGCGAAGGCGCCGGCGATGAGCAGCATCGGCACGAACGACGCCAGCAGCACGCCCGGGGCGTGCACGCCGACCAGCGCCACGACCGGCCCGATGACGGCGGCCAGCGAGTACGCCGGCGACGTCGCGGCGAGGCCGATGACGAGGGAGTCGACGAACCCCACCGCGTCGGGGCGGAGCGTGGGCTCCGGAGGGGCGGGTGTCCGGACGGTCACGTCCGGATCGTGCCAGTCCGATCCGGGACGGCGTGCCGGGGCCTCAGCCCAGGCGGACGCCGAACCGGAAGCCGCGCTGGTCGACGCTGGTGACGGCGACCGGCGAGCCGTAGGTGCGGGCGTGCACCATCATGCCGTTGCCGATGTAGAGGCCCACGTGGCTGATCGGGTTGTAGAAGAAGACGAGGTCGCCGGCCTGGAGCTCGGCCCGCGAGACCTGGGTGCCCAGCTGCGACTGCGCGCGGCTGGAGTGCGGCAGCGAGACGCCGGCCGCGGCGTAGGCGTAGGACGTGAGGCCGGAGCAGTCGAAGGCGTCGGGGCCCATCGCCGCGTGCTGGTAGCGGTCGCCGACCTGGGCCAGCGCGGTCTGGATCGCCGCACCCGCCGCGCCGGGCGGCATGGGCAGGTCGCGCGGCGCCTGCAGCGTGCGGCCGGCGACGGCGGTGGTGACGGCGGCCTGCTCGGCGGCCGACAGGCGGGCGAAGTCGGCCTGGTAGGCGTCGACCTTCTCCTGCAGCTCGGCCTGCTGGCCCTGCAGCTGCTCGAGGCCGGCGCGGGCGGCGGCCGCGGCCTGGTCGGCGACCGCCTGGGCCTGCTGCGCGGCGCGCTGCGCCTGCGAGGCCTCGGTGACGACGGCGTTGGTGTGCACGGCGATCATGTCCAGCGTCGTCATCTGCTGGACGAGCTCGTCGGCGGACTCGCTGGTGAGGAAGGCGGCGACCCGCGACTGGCTCTTGGCGGTGAACCCGCTCTGCGCGATCGCCCGGATCTGGGGCGCGTAGACGTCCAGGGCCTGCTGGGCGACCGCCGCGGCGGCCGCGGCGTCGTCGGCGGCCTTCTGCTGGTCGGCCACGATCAGCTCGGCCTCGTGCAGCTGCTCCTCGATGGCGGTGAGCTGCTGGGCCGCCTCCTGCACCAGCTTCTGCGCCTCCGCCGACGTCGCGGGATCGGCGGCTGCCGGAGCCGGGGCGAGGACGCCCGTCGCGACCGCGAGCAGCGCCCCGCTGAGAGCGAGGAGGGCACGGGAACGGCGCCGGGTCGTCGTGCGCGAGGACTGCACCGTCCGCCTCCGTCGGTTGCGCCGGACCCGGGGAAGGGGTCACGTTCGTTGCGCGTCAGAACGGACGGTAAGGATCCGGTGTCGACAAGTAGGGGAAGGCGCGCTGTCACAATCCGTCGATCCGCACCGCGTGTCACACGTGCACCAGTGGTCGACGGCAGTCCCGCGCGTTCCCGCGAAAGCACCGCAGACGAATGTGCGCCCAGGGTCCATTCCGAAATGGACCCTGGGCGCACATCCGTGCCCCCGGGAAGGGGGCGACGACGTCGTTCAGCCGGCGAGGGGCTCCTGGGCCTGCAGGCCCGCGACCGTGTCGAGGTCGCGCAGGATCGCGGCGAGCTCGTCGGCGGTCCACGCCTCGCAGCAGTCGCACTCGCCGTCGGCGTAGCTGGCGAGGCCGAGCTTGCCGCCGGCCTGGTCCTCGGCGATGGCGAGGTGCCCGGCGACGGGGTGGCGGTGGCAGGCGCAGCCGGTGGCGCACAGCCCCAGCCCCCAGCCGGAGATGACGACCGTGCGGCCGTCGTCCCGGACCTTGCCCACCTGGAAGACGGACGGCTTGCGACTCCTGGTCACGGAGTCCTCCCCTCGGTCCCGGAGAAGTCGGGACCCGTGTGCCTGTGCTGGATCGAACTGGACGAGATATCGGCAGGAATCGGCGGGTGCTGAATCCCGTGCGCCGGAATTTCGTCCGTTTTCGGGGTTTAGCGGCGTCGCTCTCCCGGTACCCAGCGTAATCAGCTCAGCACGACCCGTCCCCGGCATTTGTCACCGACGGTTCTCCAGGACCGTTGTGCAGAACTGCACCGTCCCGACTCACCTCGCGGGACGGATGTGACAGGAGGGGCGGAGCCTCGTCAGCTCGCGGGGCTGACGCTGCTCATGTTGAAGTCCGGCACCCGCAGCGGCGGCATGGCGCAGCGGGTGAACCAGTCGTTCCACTCGCGCGGCAGCGTCCGTTCGGTGCGCCCCGCCTGGACCGTCCGGCCCAGCAGGTCGACCGGCGACTCGTTGAAGCGGAAGTTGTTCACCGCCCCGGTCACCTCTCCGCCCTCGACGAGGAAGACGCCGTCCCGGGTCAGGCCGGTCAGCAGCAACGTCTGCGGGTCGACCTCGCGGATGTACCAGAGGGTGGTCAGGAGCAGGCCGCGGTCGGTGGCCGCCAGCATCTCGTCCAGGGACGCCGTCGCCGTCGGGTCCTCGAGGACCAGGTTGTCCACCGCCGCCGTCGCGGGGGCGGTGGTCTTCAGCGCCCAGGCGCGCGGGCGGATCAGGTTGGTGAGCGTGCCCTGCTCGATCCAGCTCACCGCCGGGCTGGCCATCCCGTTGTCGAAGACGGAGGCCGAACCCGAGGAGGCGCCGACCACCTGGAAGGGCGCGGTCTCCAGGCCGGGCGCGTGCGGGTCGCTGCGCAGCGTCAGCGGCAGCGCGGCCAGCCGCTCCCCCACCCGGTTGCCGCCGCCGGGCTTGGCGAAGACGTTGCGGCCCTCGTCGGCGTCCCGGGCCTCCATCGTCCAGTAGAGGTAGATCATCAGGTCGCTGACCGCCGACGGCGGGAGCAGCGTCTCGTAGCGGCCCGCCGGCAGCTCCACCCGCCGCTTCGACCAGCCCATCTTCCGCTCGACCTCGGCGGCGAGGCCCGCCACCGAGACGTCGCGGAAGTCGCGCGTGCCCACGCCCGCCCACACCGAGCGGCTGAAGTCGGGGCTCTTGCCGTTGAGCTCCACCCGTCCCGTGGGCTGGTCGTGGCGCAGCCGCAGGCCGGTCGAGCTGCCCAGGTAGGTGGTGGCCATCTGGTGCTCGGCGAACCCGTAGAGCAGCTCGCCCCGGTCGCGCGCCTCGCCGAACGCCTGCCCGAGATCCGGCGCGAAGCCGGCGAACACGTCGATCGACGTCTCGGCCGCGGGGGCCGCCCAGTCGCCGTTCCCGGGCGGCTCGTCGCCGATGAGCGGGACGGCGTCCTCCGCGGGGCCGGCGTCCCGGGCGGCCTGCTCGCTGGCCGCGACCAGCTCGTCGACGTCCGGGGTGCCCGTGCGGGTGACGGTGCCGGCCGCCACCCCCGCGCCGCCGTCCACGAAGGAGACGACGACGACCTGGCGGGAGCGCATCGCCCCGTTGGTGGTCAGGCTGTTGCCCGCCCAGCGGAGGTTGGCCTCGGAGCTCTCGACGACGAAGGTGATCTGGTCGTCGGCGGTCGAGGCCGCGAGGCACTTCTCGACCAGCTCCTGCGGGGTCACCCGGCTCATCGCCCGGCCTCCTGCACCGTGTTGAGGATGTTGACGCCCTCGAACAGCGCCACCGGGCACCCGTGGCTGACCGGGGCGACCTGGCCGGGCTGCGCCTTGCCGCAGTTCATCGCGCCGCCGAGCACGTAGGTGTCCGGCCCGCCCACGACGCGCATCGAGCCCCAGAAGTCGGTCGTCGTCGCCTGGTAGGCGACGTCGCGCACCTGGCCGGCGAGCCTCCCGCCCTCGATCCGGTAGAACCGCTGGCCGGTGAACTGGAAGTTGTAGCGCTGCATGTCGATCGACCAGCTCTTGTCGCCGACGACGTAGATGCCGTGCTCGACGCCGGCGATCAGGTCCTCGGTGGACGGGCCGTCCGGGTCGGGGCGCAGCGAGACGTTGGCCATCCGCTGCACCGGCACGTGGCCGGGGGAGTCGGCGAAGGCGCAGCCGTTCGAGCGGCCCAGACCGCGCAGCCGCGCCATGTTCCGGTCGACCTGGTAGCCGACCAGGACGCCGTCCTTCACGATGTCCCACTGCTGGCCGGCGACGCCCTCGTCGTCCCAGCCGACCGTCGAGAGGCCGTGCAGGGCGGTGCGGTCGCCGGTCACGTTCATCAGCGGCGAGCCGTACTGCAGGGTGCCCAGCTTGTCGACGGTGGCGAACGAGGTCCCGGCGTAGGCGGCCTCGTAGCCGAGCGCCCGGTCCAGCTCGGTGGCGTGCCCGATGGACTCGTGGATGGTCAGCCACAGGTTCGAGGGGTCGACGACGAGGTCGTGCCGGCCGGCGGTGACCGACGGCGCCTTCGTCTTCTCGCGCAGCAGCTCGGGGATCTCGGCCAGCTCGGCGCGCCAGTCCCAGCCGGTGCCGGTCATGTACTCCCAGCCGCGGCCGACCGGCGGGGCCAGGGTGCGCATGCTCTCGAACGAGCCGGTCGCGCGGTCGACCGTGAGTGCCGTGAACTCCGGCTGGATCCGGATGCGCTGCTGGCGGGTGCGCGTGCCGGCGGTGTCGGCGTAGTACTTCTGCTCCTTCACGTGCATGCACCGGCTCTGCACGTGCTCCACGCCGTCGGCGGCCAGGAGCTGCTCGGAGAGGTCGGTGAGCAGGCCCGACTTCTCGGCGTCGGGGACGGTGAACGGGTCGACGTCGTAGGCGGAGACGTAGACGGCGTCGGCGTGGACGGGCTCGGGGGCGATCTCCACGCGGTCGCTGTTGATCGCCGAGGACACCGTCGCCACGGCGACCGCCTCCTCCGCCAGGCGCACGGCCTCGGCGGCGGTGAGGACGACGCCGGCGGCGAAGCCCCAGGTGCCCTCGTGGACGACGCGGACCGACAGGCCGAGGTCCTCGCCGTCGACGGACGCCTCCGGGCGGGCGTCGCGCAGGCTGATCGTCTGGGTGCGGATCCGCTCGACCCGGATGTCGGCGTGCTCGCAGCCCAGGTCGACCGCCCGGGTCAGCGCGGCGTCGGTGAGCGCGGACAGCGGCAGGGCGAGGAAGGAGTCGTCGATGGCGCGGGCTGGCACGCGCCCCTGTCTACCAGCCGTCAGCCGAGTTCCTCGTCCACCCAGCACCAGCGCCAGGCCTCGCCCGGCTCGGCGCTGACGACGACCGGGTGCCCCGCGGAGCCGAAGTGCGCGCGGGAGTGCCGGCGCGGGGAGGAGTCGCAGCAGCCGACGTGCCCGCAGGTCAGGCAGCGGCGCAGGTGCACCCACGTGGTCCCCTCGCGCAGGCAGTCCTCGCACGCCGAGGCCGGCTCGGACTCCCCCACCGGGGCGGACACCAGGTGGGCGCAGAGGGCGCCGCCTGCCCGGGGGACCAGCGCGCGGTCGCGCTCGCGGCTCTCGAGCTCCTCGTGGCGGTCGAGCAGCGACTCCTCCACGTCGATCGCCGCGAGGGCCGCCGACAGCACGTCGTTGGGCGCCGTGCCGTCGTCCCGGGCCCGCACGACCACCTCGCGCTCGGCGGCCAGCATCTGCATCCGCAGTCGTGCGTAGGTGTTCGACGGGGTCTCCTGGTCGGCGAGCGGCCGGCCCAGCCGCTCCCACGCCGCGTGCGAGCGCGCCACCGACCGGTCCTTCAGCCGCTCGACCACGCCGGCGGGCTCGTCGCCGGTCACCAGTTCGCGCAGCCGGCGCAGACCGGCGGCGTTGGCGGCGTCCCCCAGCTCGGCGGCCCGCAGCGCGTCCTCGGCCGGGTCCGGCGGCGGCAGCCCCACCCGGCGGACCAGCCAGGGCAGCGTCGACCCCTGCAGCAGCAGGCTGCCGACGACCACGGTGAACGCGGCCAGGAGCAGGACCTCCCGGTCGGGCAGGTCCTCGGGCAGCAGCTGCGCGGCGGCGAGGGTGACCACGCCGCGCATGCCGGCCCACGAGACCAGCCCGGCGACGGCGGGGCTCCACGCCTGGCGGCGCATCCACGGCGTGCCCGAGCGCAGGATTCCGGCGACGCCGAAGACGAACACCGCCCGGGCGACGATCGTGGCGACCAGGACCGCGGCGCAGACGGCGGCGATCCGCCCGGCGCCCAGCCCGCTGTCGGCGGCGTCGGAGAGCAGGCCGGGCAGCTGGAGCCCGATCACGAGGAACACCGCGTTCTCGAGGACGAAGGCGACGGTCCGCCAGGTGATCTGCTCGGTGACCCGCGCCGACGCCGTCTGCACCCGGGGCGACAGGTGGGCCAGGGTCAGGCCGGTGACGACGGTGGCCAGCACCCCCGAGGCGTGGACGCGCTCGGCCGGCAGGAAGGCGAGGTAGGGGGCGACGAAGGAGATCAGCGTGTCGAGCACCGGGTCCTTCACCCGCGCGCGGAGCACGGCCAGCACGGCGGCGACGGCACCGCCGACGAGCACGGCGCCCACGACCGCCCACAGGAAGTCGCCCGCGACCTCCGGGGCCGACGGCGACGAGGACAGCGCCGAGACCGCCACGGTGAGGGCGATCAGGGCGGCGGCGTCGTTGACCAGGCTCTCCTGCTCGAGCAGCGTGGCCACCCGCCGGGGGAGCCCGAGCCGGCGGCCGACCGCCGCGGCCGCGACGGCGTCGGGCGGCGCGACCACGGCACCGAGGGCGAGCGCGGCGGCGACCGCCACGCCCGGCAGCACCAGCCAGGTGACCCAGCCGACGACGACGGTGCTGAAGACGATGAGCACCACCGACATCAGGACGATGCTCAGCTTGTTGTGCTTGAAGTCGAACAGCGACGTGCGCTGGGTGGTCGCGTAGAGCAGCGGCGGGAGCAGCGCGTGCAGCACGAGGTCGGGGTCGAGCTCGATCTCGGGCACGTGCGGCAGGAACGACGCCGCGGCGCCGACGACCACCAGCACCAGCGGCGTCGGCCAGCCGAACCGGTCGCACAGGCCGGCCACGAGGCCGACGGCGATCACCAGGGCCACGATCTCGGCGGTCACGTCCACGACCGCCACCAACCGCCGCCCCGTGCGGCGGTGTTCCCGCGCCCCGGCACGGGTAGCCGAAGGCCATGGCCCAGCCCCCCGGACAGCCCGCGGACGACGTGACGATGACCTTCGGCGGCAACGCCACGATGCTGCTGCGGATCGGCGCGTTCACGCTCCTCACCGACCCGAACTTCCTGCACCGGGGCCAGCGGGCGCGGCTGGGCTACGGCCTGCGCGCCAAGCGGCTGACGGAGCCGGCGCTGCAGCCCACGCAGCTGCCGGCGCTCGACGGGATCCTGCTGTCGCACATGCACGGCGACCACTGGGACCGGATAGCGACGAAGTCGCTGCCCAAGGAGACGCCGGTGGTGACGACGTCCGAGGCGGCGAAGTGCCTGGCCGACCGCGGCTTCTCCGCCACCGCAGACCTGGAGCCGTGGCAGACGCACGAGTTCACCCGCGGCACCGACACCCTGCGGATCACGGCCGTTCCGGGCGTGCACGGCCCGGGACCGCTGGCGAAGCTGCTGCCCGCGGTGATGGGCAGCGTCGTGGAGCTCGTCCGGGACGGCGGTGACGTGGCCTGGCGGGGCTACATCAGCGGGGACACCCTCTACCGGCCGTTCCTGGGCGAGGTGCTGGAGCGGTGCGGGCCGCTCGACGTCCTCATCCCGCACCTGGGCGGCACGAAGGCGCTCGGGCTGACGGTCACCATGGACGGGCAGCAGGGCGCGGACCTGGTCGAGCTGCTGAAGCCGCCGGTCACGGTGCCGGTCCACTTCGACGACTACGACCGGTTCGCCTCCCCGCTGGGCGACTTCCTCGCCGAGGTCGGCCGCCGGGAGCTACCCGGCGAGCTGCGGGCGGCACAGCGAGGGGAGACCATCTCCCTGCGTGCTTAGAAGGCGTCCCCGGTCCGCCAGGCCATCACCTGGAGCGTCCAGCCGTTGCCGTCGGGGTCGCTGAACGCCGCGTACTGCACGCCTCCGCCGACGTCCAGGATCTCGCCGACGTCGACGCCGCGGCCGATCAGCTCCGCGCGGGCCTTCTCGATGTCGTCGACGACGAGGTGCAGCCCGCGGACCGATCCGGGCGTGCCCTCGTAGGCCGGCACGCCGGTGCCGAAGCCGACGGAGCAGGCGGAGCCGGGCGGGGTCAGCTGCACCACCCGGACGCCGGCCGCCGGCCGCACGTCGACGTCGAGGACGAAGCCGAGCTGCTCGGCGTAGAACGCCTTGGCACGGTCGACGTCGGCCACCGGGATGGGGACGAGTTCGAGCTTCATGTCCATGACGGACCTCCTCACGTGGTGGCCGGGGGGGGGGGGGGGGGGGGGGCGCGGGGGGGGGGGGGGGGGGGGGGGGGGGGGGGGGGGGGGGGGGGCGGGGGGGGGGGGGCGGGCTGAAGGG
>NZ_JBJGZL010000024.1:0-27727 GCF_054050495.1 Blastococcus sp. SYSU D00922 | reverse complement strand
CGCCCCCCCCCGCCCCCCCCAGCCCCCCCCCCCCCCCCCCCCCCCCCCCCCCCCCCGCCCCCCCCCCCCCCCCACCCCCCCCGGAGGCACGGTCGGTGACGGACTTCTCGGAGCTCCGCTACGAGGTCTCCGCCGACGTCGCGGGTGTGCCTCCCTGGCCGGCACGACCGCCCGACGTCACCGGCGGCTGACCGGAGGGGTGGTCAGCGCGCCACGTGACCCGGAGGCGTGGCGTCCTCCCCGAGCCCGACTAGTCGCGCCTGGAGCTGTGACTGATCGAGGAGGCGGTCCACGAGAGCGGCCGGCCCGCCGAGGCAGCGCCAGTCGTCGTCCCAGAGCCACGACAGCAGCCAGCTGCGGTCGTCCGGGAAGACGAGGTCCGGGCCGGGTGCCCGCCACGACGTCGGGTCCTGTCGCCATCGCCGCGCCTCGCTGGGCCCGGCCTGCACCAGCACGTAGTCCCAGCCCGCGTACAGGGTGACCCGGGGCGCCTCGGGGAAGACCAGGTCGTCGGACCCGGTGTCCAGGTAACCCAGCCACCACGGCACGTGGGGCGACTGCTCCTCCAGCAGCCGCAGCACCAGGTCGGCGTCGGCGGACCGCCCGTCCGCCTTGTCCGGCACGACGAGCGTCGCGTATGCCTCGAAGACCGGAGGGATCGCCGATGTGATGGTCAGCCCGGGCGGGGTGGCCGCCCGGATCCAGGCGACGTCGGCGTCGGTGCCGATGCGCCACCGCCGGCCGTCCCTCTCGCGCGTCACCACGCCGGAAGGCTAGGGCGGCGACCGGTTGCGCGGCACATCGTTTGTCCACACCCGTGGCGGGGGCAGGACCGCCGCGTGGACACCCCCATCACGCTCCGGGTCGACGGCGGGGCGCACCCGCTGACGGTCGACACCCGGACGACGCTCCTCGACGCGCTCCGCGAGCGGCTCCGCAACACCAGCCCGAAGAAGGGCTGCGACCACGGCCAGTGCGGCGCCTGCACGGTGCTGCTCGACGGCCGGCGGGTGAACAGCTGCCTCGTCCTCGCCGTCACCGTGGGGGACGCCGAGGTGACCACCTCCGACGGTCTCGCGTCCGGGGACGAGCCGCACGCGCTGCACCGCTCCTTCGTCGAGCGCGACGCCTTCCAGTGCGGCTACTGCACCCCCGGCCAGGTCTGCTCGGCCGCGGGGGTGCTCGCCGAGGCGCGCGCCGGCTGGCCGTCCGCCGTCACCGAGGAGCTGACCGCGGACGACGTCCCGCTCACCGACGCGGAGATCCGCGAGCGCATGAGCGGCAACCTCTGCCGGTGCGCTGCCTACGCCAACATCGTCCCGGCGGTGGCCGCGGTCGCCGAGGCCGAGGGGGTCCGGCGGTGAGGGAGTTCCGCTACGAGCGCGCCACCGACGCGCCCGCCGCCGTCGCCCTGCTGGCCGCCGCGCCGGACGGCGCCTTCCTCGGCGGCGGCACGAACCTCGTGGACCTGATGAAGCTCGGCGTCGCCACGCCCGACGTGCTCGTCGACGTCCGGGAGCTGGCCTCGCGCGAGGTCACCGAGCTACCCGACGGCGGGCTGCGGATCGGCGCCGGCGTGCCGAACGCCGACCTCGCCGCCGACCGCCGGGTCCGCGAGCGGTTCCCGGTGCTGGCCCAGGCGCTGCTGGCCGGTGCCTCTGGGCAGCTGCGCAACCGCGCGACCACCGGCGGCAACCTGCTCCAGCGCACCCGGTGCGGCTACTTCACCGACGTCACCAAGCCGTGCAACAAGCGGTCGCCGGGCAGCGGCTGCGGTGCGCTGGAGGGCGTGCACCGCAACCACGCGATCCTGGGCCAGACCACGGAGGGCCCCGGCACCTGCGTCGCCACCCACCCCTCCGACATGGCGGTCGCCATGGTCGCGCTGGACGCCGTCGTCCACGTGGTGGGGCCGGACGGGGAGCGGGCGATCCCCATCGCCGAGCTCCACCGGCTGCCCGGCGACGACTCCTCGCGCGACACCACGCTGCGCCACGGCGAGCTGATCACCGCCCTCGAGCTGCCACCGCTGGGCATGCCGTCCCGCTACCGCAAGGTCCGCGACCGGGCGTCGTTCGCCTTCGCCCTCGTGAGCATCGCCGCGGCCCTCCGGGTCGAGGACGGCGTGGTCCGCGACGTGCGGCTGGCCCTCGGCGGGGTGGCGCACAAGCCGTGGCGGGCGTCCGCCGCGGAGGAGGCCCTGGTCGGGCGCCCGGCCACCGAGCAGTCGTTCGCGGAGGCGGCCCACGCCGAGCTCGCAGCCGCCACCCCGCTCCGGGACAACCGGTTCAAGGTGCCGCTGGCGCGCAACCTCGTCGTCCGGACCCTCCTCGACCTCTCGGGAGCCGCCGCGTGACCACCGTCGATCGCCTCGTCGGAGCCGGCATCGACCGCATCGACGGCCCGGCGAAGGTGCGCGGCACCGCGCCCTACGCCTACGAGCAGGACCCGGGGGAGCCGATCGCGCACCTCGCGGTCGTGCAGAGCACCGTCAACCGGGGCCGGATCACCCGGCTGGACCCGAGCGCGGCGGAGGGCATGCCGGGGGTGGTCGCCGTGCTCACGCCGGCCAACGCCCCGCGGCTGTCCGGCGACCTCGCCTCCGACCTGCCGGTCCTGCAGTCGCTCGACGTCCACTACCAGGGGCAGGTGGTGGCCGCCGTCGTCGCGGAGACGTCGGAGATCGCCAAGGCCGCCGTGGGGGCCGTGCTGGTGGAGTACGCGGCCGAGCCGCCGGACGTGGAGCTGCGCTCCGACCGGCCGGACCTCTACGCGCCCGACAAGCTCATGGCCGGGTTCGACACCGACTCCGTCATCGGCGACGTCGACGGGGCACTGGCCGCCGCCGCGGTGAGCATCGACGCCACCTACGAGACGCCCACCCAGCACAACAACCCCATCGAGATGCACACCTCGATGGCCCGGTGGGACGGCGACTCGCTGACCCTGTGGGACGCCAACCAGGGGCCGCACAACATCCTCAACGACCTCGTCGAGGGCTTCGGCCTGGACTCCGGTCAGGTGCGGATCATCTCGCCCTACGTCGGCGGCGCGTTCGGCTCGAAGGCGTTCACGCACCCCAACCAGATGCTCGCCGCGATGGCCGCCCGCGTCACCGGCCGGACGGTGGTCTTCGAGCTGAGCCGGCAGCAGATGTTCTCGCTGGTCGGCCACCGCACGCCCACCATCCAGCGGATGCGGCTGGGCGCCGACCCGGAGGGCCGGCTGACGGCGATCAGCCACGAGGTCGTCGAGCACACGTCGCGGATCAGCGAGTTCGCCGAGCAGACGGCGACGCCGACCCGCGTGCTCTACGCGGCGCCGCACCGCCGGACGACGCACCGGCTGGCACGGCTCGACGTCCCGCCGCCGACGATCATGCGGGCGCCGGGGGAGACGCCCGGCATGTTCGCCCTCGAGTCGGCGATGGACGAGCTCGCCGTCGCGCTGGGCATCGACCCGGTCGAGCTGCGCATCCGCAACGAGCCCGACCGCGACCCCGAGCGGGACGTCCCCTGGGGCGAACGCCACCTCGTGGAGTGCCTGCGCACCGGGGCGGAGCGGTTCGGCTGGGCCGGCCGCGACCCGCGCCCGCGCCTGCGCGCGGAGGGCCGCTGGCTGGTCGGCACAGGCGTCGCCGCGGCCACGTACCCGACCCGACGCCGCAAGGCGCAGTGCCGGATCGCGGCCGAGGCGTCCGGGCGCTACGTCGTCGAGATCGACGGCTCGGACATCGGCACCGGCGCCTGGACGGCGCTCACGCAGATCGCGGCCGACGCGCTGAGCACGGACCTCGGATCGGTCGAGCTCCGGATCGGCGACAGCCGGCTGCCCTTCGCCGGCGGTGCAGGCGGGTCGACGGGGCTCGCGTCGTGGGGGACGGCGATCGTCTTCACCGCGCGGGACCTGCGCCGGCAGCTGGACGAGCGGTACGGCGGCCAGGTGCCCGGCGACGGCGTGACGGTCACCGGCGAGGTCCCGGGGGAGTCACCGGCGGCGAAGACGCACTCGATGCACGCGTACGGGGCCCACTTCGTGGAGGTCCGGGTGGATGCGGACACGGGTGAGGTGCGGGTGCCGCGGGCGACCAGCGTCTACGACGCCGGGACGATCGTGAACGCGAAGACGGCGCGGTCGCAGCTCCTGGGCGGCTTCTGCATGGGCGTCTCGATGGCCCTGCACGAGGAGTCGGTGGCCGACGAGCGGTACGGCCACTACGTCAACCACGACCTGGCCGAGTACCACATCGCCACGAACGCCGACATCGGCGAGATCGACATCGCCTGGCTCGACGTCGACGAGCAGCGCGCCAACCCGATCGGGCTCAAGGGGATCGGCGAGATCGGCATCACCGGTGCCGCCGCCGCGGTGGCGAACGCCTACTGGCACGCCACCGGCCTGCGCATCCGCGACCTGCCGATCACCCCGGACAAGTACTTCCGGGAACTCGGCCTGACGTGAGGGGACTTCCTGTACCGGAAGTCCCGGGACTTCCGGTACAGAAAGTCCGGTCAGGAGAGGGCGGTCGGGTCGAGGTGCCGCAGCAGGGTCTCGCCGATGTCGCGCATGTTCTCGACCTGCTGGGGGGTCAGCTGGTCGAACAGGTGGGTGCGCACGCCCTCGACGTGGACCGGTGCAGCGGCCTCGAGGGCGGCGAACCCCTCGTCGGTGAGGACGGCGAGCTGCCCGCGCCCGTCGTCCGGGCAGACCTGCCGGCGCACCCAGCCACGCTCCTCCAGCCGGGAGACGGCGTGGGAGAGACGGCTGCGGGAGGAGAGGCAGCGGTCGGCCAGCTGGCTCATCCGGAGCATCCGGCCCTCGGTCTCCGACAGCTGGACGAGGATCTCGTAGTACGCGTGCGAGATGCCGGTCTCGTGGGTGAGCTCCCGGTCGAGCCGGTCCTGGAGCAGCAGGGAGCTGTACAGCCACGCCCGCCAGGCGCGCTGCTCATCGGCGTCGAGCCAGCGCGTCTCACCGGGGACAGGGGCGTCGGACGCTTCGCGGGGTGCGGACGACACGTGCGCGGTCATGTGCACAGCGTACTAGCGGAATAATCAAGCCTTCAACTATGCTGAGCGCGGCGAAGGTCAAACGCTCAACTACTCGGAGGCACCTCGTGACCAGCTCCACCAGCGTCCAGATCCCCGGCTACGTCGTCGGCACCTGGGACATCGACGCGTCGCACTCGACCGTCGGCTTCTCCGTCCGCCACATGATGGTCAGCAAGGTTCGCGGCTACTTCCGCGACTTCTCCGGCGAGATCGTCACCGCCGAGGACCCCGCGCAGTCCAGCGTGACCGCGCGCATCAACATGGACTCCATCGACACCCGTCAGGAGCAGCGCGACGCGCACATCCGCTCCGCTGACTTCTTCGACGTGGGCAACCACACCGAGATGACCTTCCGCTCGACCGCCGTCGCCACCGACGGGGCCGACTGGACCATCACCGGTGACCTCACCATCAAGGGCATCACCAAGCCCGTCACCCTGGAGCTGGAGCTCAACGGCTTCGGTCCGGACGCCTACGGCGGCACGCGCGCCGGCTTCTCCGCCAAGACGGAGATCTCCCGCAAGGAGTACGGCGTCGACATCGACATGCCGATGGACGGCGGCGGCGTCGTCGTCGGCGACAAGATCTCGGTCGAGCTCGAGATCGAGGCCGTGCTCCGCACCGCCTGATCCGCAGCGAGACGTACGAAGGGCCCCGGGCGATCCGCCCGGGGCCCTTCGTGCGTTCTCAGCGCAACCGGACCGGTCCGGCGTCGACGGGAGTGCGGAACAGGGCGTACGGCTTGCGCCGCAGGTCCTGCCCGCCCTGGTACTTCGCCTGCCGGTACAGCTGGTTGGCCGTCACGTACAGGTGCCCGTCCGCCGCCACCGACATGGTGTCGGGCCACAGCAGCCGGTCGTCGTGCAGCACCGTCTCCCACGAGCCGTCGGGCAACCGGCGGTGGACGGCGTCGTGCTCCCCGTCGGTGACGTAGAGGCGGCCGGCGTCGTCGGTCTCCATGCCGTCACCGGCCGCCCCCTTGTCGCCCTCGTCGACCACCGTGGCCGCGACGTCGTCGTCGCTCACCGAGCGGTCGGCCAGCGCGTCGGTGGACACGCTGTACCAGCGCCGTGAGGCCAGCGGGCAGTAGAACAGCCGGCTCCCGTCGGCCGAGATGGCGATGCCGTCGGCGCCCATCGTCACGGGCGAGACGTTCCCGTCCTCGTCCCGTTCGGAGAACTCCCGGCCCTCGACGACGATCCGCAGGTCCGGTGGCGTCAGGGCCTTGGTCGAAGGGTGCTCGTGCAGGCGCCGCCAGGCCTCGCCGGTCGCCAGGTCCACGACGATGATCCCGTTCGGGCCCTGGTCCGAGGAGTCGGTGATGTAGGCGACGCCTGCCGCCCCGCGCCGCAGGTCGAACCGGACGTCGTTCAGGTACGTCGTGTCCAGCGCGACCGACGGGTCGAAGGTGATCACCTGCGCCACCGCGTCGGTGTCCAGGTCGATCCGCACGAGCTTCGGACCGCCCGGCACGGTGGGCTCGAACAGCGGGCTGCCGGTGTCCAGCACCCACAGCCGGTCGGCGGGGTCCACGACGATGCTCTGCACCGAGACGAAGGAGCCGGCGTCGTCCTTGCCCGACGGGGAGTTCCACGCCTCGTCGGGGAACGGCACCTCCTCCCCGTCGCGCAGCTCCACCACGGTGGCGGGCGGGTCGTCGCCCCACTGCGGGAAGTTCACGAACACGCGGCCGGTGTGGGAGACGCTCACGCCCGTCGGCATCGGGCCGTGGAACTCGTGCACCACCTCGAGCTCGCCGATCGGCTCGTCGCGGGCCAGGTCTGCCATGTCGTCGTCTCCCGTCCCCCGCCCGGTCGGACCGGGCGGTTCCACCGGCCCCTACCCGCCGGTGCGCGGTGCAACCGATCCGGCGGGGAGACTGGGGAGCATGTCGACGACCACCCTCGTGCGCACCCGGTTCCCGTCCGCCGTCCTCGTCGCCGTCGGGCTGGCCGCCGGGTTCGGCATCGCGCAGGGCACCGGGATCCGCGCCCTGGGCGGGGCCGTCTTCGCCGCGGCGGGCGTGGCCGCCGGCGTGCTCTGGCTGCGGCGCCGGGGTCCCCGCACCGCCGTCGCCCTGGCCGCGCTCTACGTCGGCGCCTTCGTGCTGGCCCACGTGCTGGCCATCGGCGTGGGCCTGCCGGCCTGGCTGGCGGTGAGTCTGGTCACCCTGACCGCCGCAGGGGTGACGTTCGGGGTGGCCGACGCCTCGCGGGAGCCGGACCCCGCCGCCTGAGCGACTACAGTGGGAAGGTCGCCGGGCCGGCGGCCGTTACATGAGATGCCGCGTGCCCACGCCGCGGGATCCCCGAAACCCCCTTGAGGTGCCGTTCCGCATGCCCACCCGCGACGACCTGCGCAACGTGGCGATCATCGCCCACGTCGACCACGGCAAGACCACCCTGGTCGACGCCCTCCTCCGCCAGGCGGGCGCCCTCGGGCGCGCCAAGGGTGAGGGCACGGACGCCGACACGACGCAGGACCGCGTCATGGACTCGATGGACCTCGAGCGCGAGCGCGGCATCACCATCCTCGCCAAGAACACCGCGATCCGGCTGGCCGACGAGGCCGGCAACCCGGTCACGGTGAACATCGTCGACACCCCCGGCCACGCCGACTTCGGTGGTGAGGTCGAGCGCGGCCTGTCGATGGTCGACGGCGTCGTGCTGCTGGTCGACTCCTCCGAGGGCCCGCTGCCGCAGACCCGGTTCGTGCTCCGCAAGGCGCTGGCCAAGCAGATGCCGGTCATCCTCGTGGTCAACAAGACCGACCGCTCCGACGCCCGCATCGCCGAGGTCGTCGACGAGACCTACGAGCTGTTCATGGAGCTGCTCGAGGACTCCGGCCTCGACGTCGACGCGCTCGAGTTCCCGATCGTCTACAGCAACGGCAAGACCGGTCAGGCGTCCCTGACCCGGCCGAACGACGGCGAGTCGCCCGACAGCCCCGACCTCGGCCCGCTGGTCAAGACGCTGCTCGACACGATCCCCGCGCCGACCTATGACGCCGAGGAGCCGCTGCGCGCGCAGGTCACCAACCTCGACGCCTCGCCCTACCTCGGCCGGCTGGCGCTGCTGCGCATCCACTCCGGCGAGATGAAGAACGGCCAGACGGTCGCCTGGTGCCGGACCGACGGCACGATCAAGAACGTCAAGATCACCGAGCTGCTCGTGACCGAGGGCCTCACCCGCACCCCGGCCGACAGCGCCGGCCCGGGCGAGCTCGTCGCCATCGCCGGCATCGAGGACGTCATGATCGGCGACACCCTCGCCGACCCGAACGACCCGCGCCCGCTGCCGCCGCTGACCGTCGACGAGCCCTCGATCTCGATCACCATCGGCATCAACACCTCGCCGCTGTCGGGCAAGAGCGGCAAGAAGCTCACCGCCCGCCTGATCAAGAACCGCCTCGACCAGGAGCTGGTCGGCAACGTCTCGGTGCGCATGCTGCCCACCGAGCGCCCCGACACCTGGGAGATGCAGGGCCGCGGCGAGCTGGCGCTGGCCATCCTCGTCGAGCAGCTGCGGCGCGAGGAGTTCGAGCTCACCGTCGGCCGGCCGACCGTCGTCACCAAGACCATCGACGGCAAGCTCCACGAGCCGGTCGAGCGGGTCACCATCGACACCCCGGGCGAGTACGTCGGCACGCTGACCCAGGCGCTGGCCGTCCGGCGCGGCCGGCTGGAGAACCTGGTGCACCACGACACCGGCTGGGCGCGGATGGAGTACATCGTCCCGTCCCGCGGCCTGATCGGGTTCCGCACCGAGTTCCTCACCGAGACCCGCGGCACCGGCGTCCTCAACCACAACCTCGAGGGCTACGAGCCGTGGCTGGGCGACATGCGCGCCCGGCCGACCGGCTCGCTGGTGGCCGACCGCCAGGGCGTGGCGACGACGTACTCGATGTTCTCGCTGCAGGAGCGCGGCCAGCTCATGGTGCAGCCGGGCACCGACGTCTACGAGGGCATGATCGTCGGTGAGAACTCCCGTCCGGACGACATGGACGTGAACATCACCAAGGAGAAGAAGCTCACCAACATGCGCAAGAGCACCTCCGAGGAGCTCGAGCGCCTGATCCCGCCGCGCATCCTGAACCTCGAGCAGGCGCTGGAGTTCTGCGCCGAGGACGAGTGCGTCGAGGTCACCCCGGCCACGGTGCGCATCCGCAAGGTGGTGCTCGACCAGACCGAGCGCGGCAAGGCCAAGAACCGCAAGCCCAAGCCCGTCTGAACCGCCTGACCGACGGCCCCCCCGGATCACCGGAGGGGGCCGTCGTCGTCCGGGCGGGTGTGGCCAGTCGGGCACGCCTGGTGACGACGGGCCGGACGGCGGCGACCCGCCCGCCCCGTCCGCCCCGGGCGCCGCACCGGCCTCTCCGTACGGTGGCATCGGGTCCGTGCGCCGCGGGCCGGTCGAGCGAGGAGAGGCGGCCGAGCGCTGATGACGACGATCACCCGAGCGGTTCCGGAGGCGGGTTTCCGGGGCGGGATCGATGTCCGGGTGAGTCTTCGCGACAACGCCGGTGACGGGGCGTCGGCCTTCGACGGGGCGTGGTTCCCGCGCGGCCGCGACCTCGCCGTCGAGCTGCCCGAGCTGATCGCGGAGCTCGACCGTCGCGGCCTGCGCGTCGAGCGCTTCACCTACGCCCTCGACGCGTGGGCCCCGGTCGCCCGCAAGCTCGTCGTCCAGGGCCGGCTGGTGCGGACCGGCGGCTTCCGCAGCATGGACCCCGGCGTCGTCTGCCTCACGTGGGACGGCGGCACGCGGCGGGCCGACCTGCTCGTGGTGCCGCCGGAGACCGACGTGCTGACCGGCGCCCGCGCCCTGCGGCTGTGCACCCGGCGGGGGTTGCCCCGCTCGCCGCAGATGGTGCTCGCCGCGGCCCGCTCGACGCCCCTCCCGCAGGTCCCCGAGTACCGCCGGGCGGTCTAACCCGGCTTACGCCTCCCGCGAACCGGCTGGACGGCGGGGGAGCGGCTCGGCTGGAGTGGCGCCATGCGACTCCTCGTCCTCGGCGGTACCCACTTCCTCGGCCGGCACGTCGTGACGGCGGCGCTCGAGCGCGGCCACGAGGTCGCCACCTTCAGCCGCGGGGTATCGGGGGCCCCGCCCGAGGGCGCACGCGCGCTGCACGGCGACCGCGACGACCCTGCCGCCCTCCCCGCGGCGCTCGGCGGCTGGGCGCCGGAGCTCGTCGTCGACACGTCCTGCCAGACCCGCGCCGCGGCGGGCAACGCCGCCGCCGTGCTCGGGGGCGTGCACGGCTACGCGTTCGTCAGCAGCCTCAACGCCTACGCGAACTGGCCACCCGGCCCCCTGGGTCCCGAGGACGGCGAGCCCACCTGGACGACGGACGAGGACACCTACGGGCCGGTCAAGGCGTTCGCCGAGCGGGAGATCGGGGCGGCAGTCGGAGCCGGGTTCCTCACCGCACGGGCCGGGCTGATCGTCGGCCCGTACGACAACATCCACCGGCTGGGCTGGTGGCTCAAGCGCATCAGCCGGGGTGGTCGCGTCGTCGTCCCCGCGGAGGGGCTGGACCTGCCGATCGGCCTGGTCGACGCCCGCGACCTGGCCGGCTGGCTGGTCGAGATGGCCGAACGGGGGCAGGGCGGGGCGGTCAGCGCGACCGGCCCGACGGGCATGACCACCCTCGGCGGTCTGCTGGAGACCTGCCGGGAGGTCGCCGGCTCGGCCGCGGAGTGGGTACCGGTGCCCGAGGCCGACCTGCTGGCCGCGGGGGTCGAGGAGTGGGTGCACCTGCCGCTCTGGCTGCGCGCCGACGAAGCAGGCACGACGTGGGACGTCGACACCACGAGGGCCCGAGAGCTCGGGCTGCGCACGCGTCCGCTGGAGGAGACGGTGGCCGACACGTGGGCGTGGCTCCGCTCGGCGGGGCGCCCACCGCTCCCTCCCGGCGGCCACCGCCGCGAGCCGGGCGTGCCGCCCGAGCTGGAGGCCCAGCTCCTCGCCGACCACTGACAGCTTTCTGTGCAGAAATCGCGAAGGGCCCCGCCCGGCAGCTGCCGGACGGGGCCTCCTGTCGCGTCGGTGGGCTAGTCGCGCGGAGCGCTGGGCCGGCCGGCCGGGACCTGCTCGGTGACGGGGACGTCCTGCGCGACGTTGGCCTCCAGCTCCGCCTTGCGGGCGGCCTCGGCGGCGATGGCGTCGGCGGACTCCAGCGCGCGGTCCTTGCGGTACTCGAGGAAGGACCAGACGACCGCGGCGGCCCACACGACGTAGATGACCGCGTAGATCGCGTAGCGGGTGCCGTCCTCGGCGCCGATCCAGTCGCTCTTCAGCAGGGTCCGCGTGTTGGTCAGCACGATGATGCCGCCGACCAGCGAGCCGAGCATCCGCGGCGGGATGTGGCGGACCAGCCAGGCGGCGATCGGCGCGGCGATCAGGCCGCCGACCAGCAGGACGCCGACCCAGGCGAAGTTGACGCCCTGCGAACCCAGCGCGAAGAGGAAGCCGAGGCTGGCCGCCAGCGCGACGAGGAACTCGGACGTGTCGATCGAGCCGATGACCTTGCGCGGCTCCATGCGGCCGCTGGCCAGGATGGCGGGCGTGCCCACCGGGCCCCAGCCGCCGCCACCGGTCGCGTCGACGAAGCCGGCGACCAGACCCAGCGGGCCGAGGAAGCGCTTGCGCATCGGCTTGCCGAGGTGCCGCCGGTCGACGCCGCGGAGGGTGAAGCGCACCAGGATGTAGGCGCCCAGGGCGAGCAGGATCAGCGACATGACCGGGGCCGCGACCTCGGTGGAGAGGCTGGCCAGGAAGGTGGCGCCGGCGAACGCGCCGACCGCGCCGGGCAGGCCGATCTTCGCGACGACCTTCCAGTCGACGTTGCCGAACTTCCAGTGCGAGAGGCCGGACGCGAGCGTCGTGCCGATCTCCGCGAGGTGCACGGTGGCCGACGCGGCCGCCGGGTTGGTGCCGATCGCGAGCAGCAGGGTGGTCGACGTGACGCCGTAGGCCATGCCGAGGCTGCCGTCGACGAGCTGCGCGCCCAGGCCGACCAGGGCGAGCAGGACGAGGGTCTTCACGGGGGTGACTCCGAGTCTGGTGGGACCGCGGGCGCGCGCAGGCGCGGCCGAGCGGGACGAACGGGGGAGGGGTGGAGCGGAGGAGGTGCGCCGTCAGGGGCGGGAGTCAGCAGCCCGGACAGGTCGCGGTGCAGACGCGCAGCAGATCGACATGGATGCGCCCCACCAGGAGCACAGTCGTCGCCGCCACGGCGCTATGTCTACCAGATCGATCGACATTCGCAACGTCGGGTCCCAGGATGCGGGATCAGGGCTCCAGCACGTCGTTGCGGATCGTCGCCCAGGACACCGCGCCGCCGATCGCGAACAGCGCCGCGCAGATCATCAGCGCCATGCGGTAGCCGTCGGTGAACGCGACGGGATCGGCGTAGTCGTCACCGCCCAACCCCACGGCCACCGGCAGCGCCGCGACGGCGAGCAGCTGGGCGGCCCGGGCGACCGCGTTGTTGACCCCGCTCGCGACGCCCGCCATGGCATCCGGCGCGGCGCCCAGCACGGTGGCCGTCAGCGGCGCCACGGTGAGCGCCATCCCGAGCCCCTGCAGGACCGAACCCGGCAGGATCTCGACCACGTAGGGGGCGCTCCCGTCGACGAAGGCCAGCAGGAAGGTGCCCACGGCGACGACGAGCGGTCCCACGGTCATGGGCAGCCGCGGCCCGATCCGCTGGGCGAGCGCGCCGCCGCGGGGCGACAGCAGCGTGATCAGCAGGATCGAGGGCAGCATCGCCGCCCCCGCGGCGGTGGCCCCGTAGCCCAGCACGTTCTGCAGCTGGAGGACGACGAACAGGCCTCCGCCGCCGAGCGCGCCGTACACGGCGAACGTGGCCACGTTGGCACCGGTGAACTGGCGGTCGGCGAAGACGCCCATCGGGAGCATCGGGTCCGGCGCCCGCCGCTCGCGGATCACGAACCCGACGGCCGACACGACACCGATCCCCGCCGCCACGAGCACGTCGGCGCGGGCGAAGGTGTCCTCCGCGGCGATCAGCGCGTAGGTGATCCCGCCGAGCGCCAGCGCCCCCAGGACCGCCCCCGCGACGTCGAACCGGCCGTGGTGCCGCTCGTCCCGGCTCTCCGGCACGTGGCGCCCGGAGACGGCCACGATCACGACGGCGAACGGCACGTTGATGAGGAACACCAGCCGCCAGCTCACCGCGTCGACGAGCAGGCCGCCGAGGAACGGCCCGATCAGGCCCGCGATGCCCGACAGCGACGACCACAGCCCGATCGCCCGCCCGCGGTCCCCGTGCCGGAACGACGACTGGATCAGCGCCAGGCTCCCCGGCGTCAGCAGGGCGCCCCCGATGCCCTGCAGGGCCCGGGCGGCCACCAGCTGCCCGGTCGTCTGCGCGATCCCGCAGAGCAGCGACGCGGCGGCGAACCACACGACGCCGAGCACGAAGATGCGGCGTCGTCCGTAGCGGTCGCCCAGCGAGCCGCCCAGGAGGATCAGCCCGGCCAGCGTCAGCGTGTAGCTGTTGACGGTCCACTGCAGGCCCGAGAGCGGGGCGTCGAGCTCCTCGCCGATGGCCGGCAGCGCCACCTGCACGGCGGTCGCGTCGAGGAACGCCATGCCGGAGGCGAGCACGGTGACGACGACGAGCCACCGGCCCGGGGCGGTGCCCAGTGCGACCGCGGAGCCCTCGCGCTCGACCGTCACGGGGTGCGGCTCAGCCGACGACGAGGTCCGTCAGGAAGTAGGCCACGGCTGCGACGGCTCCCGCTGCCGGCAGCGTGACGACCCACGCGGCGACGATATTGCCTGCGACGCCCCAGCGGACCGCCGACAGCCGCCGGGTCGCCCCGACGCCCATGATCGACGTGGTGGTGATGTGCGTCGTCGACACCGGGACGGCGAACACCGTCGCCGTGGTCACCATGACGCTGGAGGCCACCGTCTGCGCGGCGAACCCGCCGGCCGGGGTCAGCTGGATGATGCGCCGGCCCATGGTCCGCATGATGCGGAAGCCGCCCGCGTAGGTGCCCGCGCTGATCGCTCCCGCGGCGGCCAGGACGACCCAGAAGGGCACCTCGAAGCTGTCGATCTCGCCGGCGGTGAAGAGGGCCAGCGTGATGATGCCCATCGTCTTCTGGGCGTCCTGCATGCCGTGCCCGAGCGCCATGGTGCCGGAGCTGACGATCTGCGCGTACTTGAAGCCGCGGTTCGCCCGGGTGGCCGACGCCCGGCGGAACGCCCAGAGGATCGCCAGCATGAACAGGTAGCCCAGCCCGAAGCCGACCAGCGGCGACAGGATCATCGGGACGATGACCTTGTCCAGGACGCCCATCCACTGGACCGAGTGGGCGGCCGCCAGGGCCGCCCCCACCAGCCCGCCGATCAGCGCGTGGGAGGACGACGAGGGCAGCCCGTACCACCAGGTGATCAGGTTCCAGGTGATCGCCCCGATGAGCGCGGCGAAGACGATCTCCAGCCCGTTGTTGCCCTCGGGCGGGTCGATGATCCCCGCCCCCACCGTCTTGGCCACCTCGGTCGAGAGCAGGGCTCCGACGAGGTTCATCACCGCGGCGAGCGCCAGTGCCACCCGCGGGGTGAGCGCCTTGGTGGAGACGGCGACCGCGATGGCGTTCGCCGCGTCGTGGAAGCCGTTGGTGTAGTCGAACGCCAGGGCGACCAGGACGATGATGATCAGACCGACGAAGGCGGCGTCCACCGAGTCAGGACTCCTTGACGGCGATCGTCTCGACCACGTTGGCGAGGTGCTCGAACGCGTCGGCGGCCTCCTCCAGCTGGTCGGCGACCTCCTTGAGCTTGAGGATCTCGAGCGCGTCGAACTCCCCGCTGTAGAGGCGCGAGAGCAGCCGGCGGTAGAGCTTGTCGGCCTCGTTCTCGATGCGGTTGACCTCGATCCAGTAGTCGGAGAGGTCCTTGAGCGTCCGGAGTCGCGGCATGGCTTCGGCCGTGGTCTGGGCGCAGCGCTGGAGCAGGGCGACCTGCTGGCTCATCTCGGCGGGCAGGGTGCCCAGGCCGGTGAGGATCACGAGGTCGGCGGCCGCCTCCACGAAGTCCATGACGTCGTCGAGGTTGCTGGCGAGGGCGTAGATGTCCTCGCGGTCGAACGGCGTCACGAAGCTGCTGTTGAGCTGCCGGAAGATCGCGTGCGTCGTCTGGTCGCCGGCGTGCTCGAGGTCGCGCAGCTTGTCGGCCAGCTCGTTGCGACGTGCGTGGTCGTGGATGAACTCACTGAGGACGTCGGTGGCCGCTACCAGGTTCTCCGCCGAGGCGGTGAACAGCGGGTAGAAGCTCGAGTCCTTGGGGGTGAGGCTGAAGGGCACGCGTCGGCTCCGTATCGGAAGGGGAAACGGACGGCGTCGTCCAGGTGACGACGCACGGCCGTGGATGAGCTTAGGTGCCGTCGCTGTAACGGGTCGCGCCGGACGGCTCAGGCGTGAGCGGCGTCGCCCTCGGCGGCGTCGTCCGTCACCCCGCCGAGGGAACCGATCAGATCCGCGCGGGCCCGCGCGACCCGCGAGCGGATGGTGCCCACCGGGCAGCCGGCCACCTCGGCCGCCTCGGCGTAGGGCAGGCCGAGCAGCTGGGTGAGGACGAACGCCTCGCGGCGGTCGGGGTCGAGGCGGGCGAGCAGGTCGTCGACGGCCGCGCCCTCGGCGACCGGGTCGCCGCCGCGGGTGGGGGAGAGGTCCTCGAGGTCTCCCGCGTCGCGGACGAGGGTCAGGCGCCGGCGGCGGCGGGAGCGGACGGCGTCGGCGCAGACCCGCCGGGCGATCGCCAGCAGCCAGGTGCGGACGGACGAGCGGTTCTCGAAGCGGTGCAGCGAGCCGAAGGCCCGCAGGTAGGTCTCCTGGGTGAGGTCGTCGGCGTTCTGGCCGTCACCGAGAGCCGCGCACAGCCGCCACACGTCGGACTGGGTGGCGCGCACCAGCGCCGCCGCCGCGAGCGGGTCGCCCTCGGCTGCGTCGGCCGTGATGCGTTCCAGGTCGTCCATGTCCCGATCTTCGTCGCGGGGGGTGCTCCGGGATGTGCGGCGGAGAACTTCCACCCGCCCGGGAACCGTACGCGGTCCGGCGACGACCAATGGGTCATGACGTGCTCTCCCTACCGCGAGGCCATCTCCGCCCGCCTCGACGGTGAAGCCCTCGGGATGCCGTCCCGCGAGCTCGACGACCACCTCACCACCTGCTCGGGGTGCGCGGGCTGGGCCGGGGAGGCCGCCGTGGTGACCCGCCGCGCCCGCCTGGCCGCGGCCCCCGCCGTGCCGGACCTCACCGCCGCGGTGCTCGGCGCCCTGCCCCGCGAGCTCCCGGGCGCCGCTGCGGCGGCCCGCACCCGGCTCGCCGACTCCGCGCTCCGGCTGGCGCTGCTCGCGGTCGGGGTCGCCCAGGCGGCCTTCGTCCTGCCGGTCCTGCTCACCGGCGCCGGCGCCATGAGCGCCCCGGTGCACATGGCCCACGAGACCGGGGCGTGGAACCTCGCGGTGGCGGCGGCGTTCCTGGCCGTCGCGGCGTCCCCCCGCCTGGCCGCGGGCGCGCTGCCCGTCCTGGTGTCCTTCACCGCGCTGCTGCTGCCCGTGACCGTGGCCGACCTCGGTTCCGGGCACGTGCACGCCGAGCGGGCGGTGGCCCACCTCCTGCTCCTGGCCGGGGTGTTCCTCGTCTGCACCGTGGCCTGGCGAGGACGCCGCCGGCGCACCGTGCGAGCCCTGTCCGGGCGCCGGGTCCCCGCGTGAGGCGCTCCTGGCTCGTCGTCGTCGCGCTGCTGGCCGGCTGGCTGGCCGGCGGCGTCGTCTCCGCGCCGCCCGCCTCCGCGCACGCCACGCTCGAGTCCACCGATCCGGGGGAGGGCGCCCGGCTGGACTCGGTCCCCTCCGAGGTGACCCTCGAGTTCAGCGAGGGTGTGTCCCTGGGCGCCGGCTACGCGCGGGTGCTCGGCTCCGACGGCGAACGGGTGGACACCGGTGCGGCCGCGGTGGACGGGCGGGTCCTGACGATCCCGCTGCGGGACGGCCTGGCCGACGACGGCTACCTCGTCACCTACCGGGTCGTATCGGCGGATTCCCACCCGATCTCCGGTGCCTACTCCTTCGTCGTGGGAGACGGCGAGCTCGTGTCGACCGCCGGGGCGGGAGCCGACGACCCCACGGACCCGCTCGTCGCCGCCGCGCTCCCGATCAGCCGCTGGCTGGGCTTCGCCGGGCTCGCTCTCGTAGTCGGGGTGCCCGTGCTGGCGCTCTGCTGCTGGCCGGGCGGCTGGGCCTCCGACCGGCTGCGTCGCCTGGCGACGTGGGGGGCGATCGCGGTGGCCGGCTCCGCAGTGCTGTCCTTCCTCCTGCAGGGCCCGTACGCGGCGGCGTCCGGGATCGGCTCGGCGTTCGACCCGTCGCTGCTCTCGGCGACCCTCGAGTCAGAGGCGGGCTGGACACTCCTGGCCCGGGCGGTGCTGGCCGTCGCCCTCGCGCTGGTCCTGCGCCCGGTCTGGCGCCGCGGCACCCCGCCGTCGACCGCGCGCACGGTCGCCGCCGGGGTGCTCGCCCTGGGCCTGGTGGTCGCGACGGCGGCGATCGGGCACCCGGTGGCCGGACCGTGGCCGGGGCTGGCGGTGGTCGTCGCGTCCGTGCACGCCGCGGGCATGGCCGTGTGGCTGGGCGGCCTGGCCGGCCTGCTCGCGGTCGTGCTGCGCCCGACGACCTCCGGTGAGGAGCTGGCCCGGGTGCTCCCGCCGTGGTCGCGCCTGGCGTTCGGCGCCGTCGGCGCGCTGGTCGTGACCGGCACCGTGCAGGCGGTCCGGGAGGTGGAGTCGCCGACCGCGCTGTTCGCCACGACGTACGGCTGGGTGCTCGTCGGCAAGCTCGTGCTGGTCGCGGTCCTGCTCGCCGTTGCCGGCGTCTCCCGCGTCTGGGTGCAGCAGCGCCTGGGCGTCCGGCACCCGCGGCCGGGCGGCCGGCGCACCCTCACGGCGCACGCGTTCGCCGCCACCAGCGGCGGGGACGGCGCCGCACCGGAGCCGGCCGTCGAGGAGGCGGCGGACCTGCGCGGCCGGCTGCAGTCGGAGTCGGCCGTGGAGCACGTCCCCGCCCTGCGGCGGTCCGTGCTCGTGGAGTTCGCCATCGCGGCCGTGGTGCTGGCTCTCTCCGCCGTCCTCGTCGGCACGCCACCCGCCCGCTCCGCCGTCGCCGAGCCGGTCGACGTCCTGCTGCCCCTGCAGGGCAGCAACGGCCCGTCGGGGAGCGTGCAGATCTCGGTCGACCCGGCCCGACCGGGGCCGAACACGCTGCACGTCTACCTCTTCGACGACGAGGGGCGGCCCACCCAGCCCGCCGGGATCACGGTGACCCTCACCGAGCCGTCGCAGGAGATCGGCCCGCTCGACGTCGAGCTGGCCGGCGCCGGGCCGGGCCACTACGTCAGCGACGGGATGGACATCCCGGGCGCCGGCACCTGGACGCTCGCCGTGAGCGTCCGGCTCGACGAGTTCACCGCCACGACCGCCCGTACCGAGTTCCCGGTCCGCTGACTCGTACCTGCAGCGCCGGATCCCCCAGACCCCCGATGAACAGGAGTTCCATGTCCCCGCGTGCCACAGCCCTGCCCCGCCCGCTCACCCGTGCGGTCGTCGTCGTCGTGGCCCTGCTGACCGCCCTGGCGGCCTCCGTCGTCGTCGCGGCGAGCGCGTCGGCGCACGTCACCGTGGCCAGCCAGGACGCCGCCCCCGGCGGCTACGGCAAGCTCACCTTCCGGGTGCCCAACGAGAGCGACACCGCCAGCACGGTCGGTCTGCGGATCCAGATCCCGGAGGAGGCCGCGCTGGCCTCCCTCCGCACCCAGCCGATGCCCGGCTGGACGGCGACCCTGACCACGGCCGACCTCGACGAGCCGATCGACAACCACGGCCAGGAGATCACCTCCTACGTCTCGGTCGTCGAGTTCCGCGCCGACGAGGGAGCCGGCATCGGCCCCGGCCAGTTCCAGGAGTTCGCGCTGTCGGGCGGCCCGTTCCCCGACGCCGACCAGCTGTCCTTCCCGACCGTCCAGCTCTACAGCGACGGCACCGAGGCCGCGTGGATCGAGCCGACCGTGGACGGTCAGGAGGAGCCGGAGAGCCCCGCGCCCGTGCTCAGCCTCACCTCGGCGGCATCGGGCGACACCGCCGACGCCCCGGCCGCCGCGGAGGAGGACCACGACCACGCGGCCGCGGTCGAGGAGTCGCCGGGGGCGCTCGCGCTCTTCCTCGCCATCCTGGCGCTGCTCACCGGCATCGCCGGTGTCGTCCTCGGCTGGCGGGCGACGCGACGTACCGTGTCCTCGTGAGCTCCGCCCTCGGCGGCCGCCTGCGTCCCGCGCTGACGGCCCTCTCCTTGGCCGCCGTCGTCCTCCTCAGCGGGTGCGGTGACGAGGCGACCGCCGAGGGCGAACCGCACGCCGGCGGGCACGACCACTCCGACGCACCTGCTGCGGTCGAGGGTCCCGACGACGAGTACGCGGGGCTCGACCTGGCCGAGCCCTACCGCCGGCCGCAGTTCACCCTCACCGACACGACCGGGGCGGCGTTCGACTTCACGGCCCTCACCGCGGGCAAGCCGACCCTGCTGTTCTTCGGCTACACGAACTGCCCCGACGTGTGCCCGACCACGATGGCCGACGTCGCGGTCGCCCTGCGCGGCCTGGACGCCGCGGTGGTGCAGGACCTGCAGGTCGTCTTCGTCACCACCGACCCGGCGACCGACACCCCCGAGGTCCTGGGGGAGTACCTGGACCGCTTCGACGCCGACCTGCCCGTCGCCTTCACCGGGCTGACCGGGGACCAGGAGGCGATCGACCAGGCGCAGCTGTCCACCGGGGTGCCGCTGGCCGAGGACCAGGGCCGGCTGCACTCCTCGCTGCTGCTCCTGTACGGCTCCGACGACGAGGCGCACGTCGCGTTCGACGCCGGCAACACCTCGCGCGACATCGCCGACGACCTGCGACTGGTCGCGGAGGGGGCGTGACGCGGGCGGCGGCCCGGCTGCTCGTCGTCCTCGCGGGCCTGCTGGCCGCCCTCGCGGTCGCCGGCCCGGCCGCGGCGCACGTCGGCGGCGGGGCCGCGGGCAGCGACTACGACGCCCGCGTGCTCGCCGTGACGCCGGAGGTGCCCGGCCTCACCGTGCGCGTCCTGCAGTTCGGGGACGAGCTGGAGCTGGTCAACGAGACCGGCAGCGAGGTCTCCGTCCCCGGGTACGACGGCGAGCCCTACCTGCGCATCGGCCCGGACGGCGTGTGGCGCAACGCCAACAGCCCGGCCACCTACATCAACCTCGACAGGTACGCCCAGGTCGACCTGCCCGACCACGCCGAGCGCGGGGCCGAGCCGGACTGGGTGCGGGTGTCCACGGACCCCGCCTACGTCTGGCACGACCACCGGACGCACTGGATGAGCGCCGACGTCCTGCCCCCTGCGGTCGCGGCCGACCCGACCAGCCCGCACACCGTCTTCGAGTGGACGGTCCCGCTCGTGCACGACGGCACCGACGTGGCGGTCACCGGCGAGCTGACGTGGACCCCGCCGCCGTCGCCCTGGCTGGTCTGGCCCGCCTACGCGGTCCTGGCGCTGCTGGCGGTCGCGGCCGGGTTGCTCGCCCGGGGCCCGCGCCCGCTCGGCGTGCTGCTGCTGGTCGGGGCCGGCGCCGCGCTGTGGCACGCGGCCGCCACGCCCGAGCCGCCGGTGAGCGTCTCCTCGCACGCCGGCGCGATCGTCTCGGCTCTGCTGCCCGCGCTCACGGCGGTGCTGGTCGGGGTCCTCGGCTTCCGCGCCTCCCGGCGCGGGCGGGGCGCGATGACCGGGCTGTTCGCCGTCGTCCTCGGCTGGCTGCTGCTGGTGCAGGGGCTGCCCGACGTCGACGTGCTGTGGACGGCCAACGTGCTGTCGAACGGCCCGCAGGCGCTGGCCCGGGTGGCGGTCGCCCTGCTGCTCGCCCTCGGCGCGGGGTTCGTCGTCGGCGGGATCGCGGCGGTCCGCCGCTTCCGGGAGTCGCCGGCGCCCTCCGACGGTTCCGGCCCCGGGCGTCCGGTCCCGGTCGGCTGACCGGGACCGGACGACGGGCTCAGCCGACCTCGGCCACCGCGGCGACGTCGTCGACCACGTGGTTGAGCGGGCCGGGCAGCAGGCTGTTGGCCCGGTGCAGGTCGGTCTCGAAGTCGACCTCGACGGCGGCGAACTGCGAGATGTCCAGCGGCCGGAACCGCAGGCCCCGCTGCTCGATCGCGGTCTCCATGCCGCGCTCGAAGTAGTCCTGCAGGTCGCAGGCGCCCAGGTGCTCGACCAGCGCCGGCTTGTCGGCGGCCGACACGAAGTTGATGCCCACGGCCTCGCCGAGCCCGCCGACCACCGTCTTGGACAGCTCGCGCACGAACCCGTCGCCGTCCAGCGTGTACTTGACCTCCTCGTCGGCCACGGTGTTCGTGTCGACGCAGACGAAGCTCTGGTCGGCCCGCAGCCACGGGAGCGCGAGCTCCAGGACCGCCGGGTCGAAGACGACGTCGCCGTTGAGCCAGAGGACGCCGCCCTCGTGCGAGTTGCTCAGGCCGCGGAGCAGGCTCTTCGAGGTGTTGGTCGTGGCGAAGTCCGGGTTGTAGGCGAAGGTCAGGTCCGGCGCCGCCTGCATGATCATCTCGCAGCGGTAGCCCACGACCGCCGTGATCGGTACCTCGGCGCCCAGGACGGCGCGCAGGCCGTCGAGCTGGCGCTGCAGGATGCTGCGCCCGTCGTGCAGCGGCGTCAGCGGCTTCGGGTGGTCGCGGCCGAGGCGGGTGCCCATGCCGGCCGCGAGGATGACCACCTGCAGCGGCGTCTGGGCCGGCTGCAGCCGCGTAGATCGGGAGGTGGACCGCCCACGCAGGACGTTGCTCAGAACTCGGTCAGAGGTCCGCACGGTTCTCATCTCCCTCGGTTGTCCAGCCGGCGCCCCGTGCGCCGGACGGGAAGAGCAGGTCGAGGACGCGCTGGGTCGCAGCGCCGTCCTCGAGGTGGGTGAACTCCTGGCGGAACCGGGCGTACCGGTCCGCCGTCCGGGCCGCGATCGCGTCGATGTCGGCGATCGCCGCCACGAGTTCCTCGCTGGTGTGCAGCAGCGGCGTCGGCGCGGCCTCGGCCAGGTCGAAGTAGAAGCCGCGCAGCTCGTCCCGGAAGTAGTCCAGGTCGTAGGTGAAGAAGAGCAGTGGCTTGCCGGTGATGGCGAAGTCGAACATCGTCGACGAGTAGTCGGTGACCATCAGGTCGGCGGCCAGGTAGAGGTCGCGGATGTCGGGGTGGCTGCAGACGTCGCGCACCGCCGAGCCCTCGGTGATCTCGAGCCGGTCCATGACCATGTTGTGCAGCCGCAGCAGCAGCACGTGGTCCTCGCCCAGCCGCTTCCCGAAGTCGTCGAGGTCGATGGCGAACTCGAAGTCCTGCGGCCCGGTCTTGTTGAACACCAGGTCGTCGCGCCAGGTCGGGGTGTAGAGGACGACCTTCTGGTCGTCGCGGATGCCGAGGTCGGCGCGGACGGCGGCGCGCACCTCGCCGGCCTGCGGGGAGCTGAGCAGGTCGTTGCGGGGAAGCCCGGTCTCGTGGATCGGCCCGGTGAAGCCGAACGCCTTGCGCAGGCGCTCGGTGGACACCGCGTTGGGCGAGAGCAGCAGGTCCCAGCGGGCGATGTCCTGCTCGAGGTAGGACAGCCGGCCCTCCGGCGCCCACAGCACGTCGTTGTGGATGCGCTTGAGCATCGTGCCGTGCCAGGTCTGCAGGTAGGTCGTGCCCGGCCGCTTCTCCCAGTCGAGCGGGATGTGGTCGTTCGAGACGACGACGTCGGCGCCCTCGAGCGCGGCGATGCACTCGGGGCTGCCGAACTCGACCGTGGTGATGTCGGCGGGGAAGGTGTCCGTCAGGTGCGGCGCGGCCAGCCAGGTGTGCGTGGCGCCCGCGGCCGGGCCGTCGGAACCCTGGGCCAGCAGCGCCTCGTAGATGGCGCGCGGGCTGTCGGAGAAGTGGCCGCGGAAGGCGCTGTAGACGATGTTCACCGGGCCGCTCCCGTCGTCAGCAGGTCGTCGTCGCGACGGACGAGGACGGGGAGGAGCAGGTCGGCGATCTCCTGCCACGAGGAGACGACGGCGAGGACGCCGGCCGACTCCAGGACCGCGGCGCGCTCGGCCCGCTCCTCGGGGGCGACGAACAGCAGGTTGCCGATGGTCGGGCAGCCGGCCGCCACGGCGGACTGCGCGCCGGGCAGCGAGTCCTCGACCGCCAGGCCCTCCTCCGGCCGGATGCCCAGCTGCGCGCAGGCGTGCAGGTAGACGGCGGGGTCGGGCTTGCTGGTCGGCGTGGGGAGGGAGTCCTCGGCGCTGAACCGGCGGGCCGGTGGGATCAGCTCGTCGAGGTCGGTCGCGGTGAAGCAGGCGGCGAGGCGGGCCAGCGCGCTGGAGCTCACGGCGGCGAGCTCCAGGTGCGCGGCCATGGCCTCGAGCGCCGCCGACGTCTCGGCGTGCGGGCGCAGCGTGCGGCCGAGGTGCTCGGTGACCGCGCGCTTCTCCTCCTGGACCCAGGGCTCGACGTCGGCGTCCGGGACGCCGGCCTCGGCGGCCAGCCGCTGGGCCGTCGTCCGGAAGTTCAGCCCGGTCGCCGCGAGGCGGAGCTCCGGGGCGGTGAACCGGCGGTCGCTGCCGATGGAGGCGAGGAAGGCGTTGGTGACCTCGACCGACGCGTCGAAGGCGGGCTCCTCGGACGGGAAGAGGTTGCCGTCGGCGTCGCAGAGCAGGAAACGCACCTGCTCGAGCGGCTGCGTCGGGACGGGCGGCATCGGTGGGATCTCCCTCGGGTCGTGGTGGCTCATGGGCGGAACCTGCCGGACGGGTGCAGCGCCGCGGCCACGGCCACGCGCACCCCGTCGTGCTCCAGACGGTCCAGCGCGGCGGTCAGTTCCGCGACGAAGACGGGGTCGTCGCCCAGGTCGCCGAAGATCGACCGGACGCCGAGGAGCGGCCGGGGGTCCGTGCCGCCGGCGCGGGCGAGCGCCCGCAGCTCGTCGGCGCGCGGGTCGTCGATCACGACCGGCCGGCCCTCGAGGTCGGTCCCGCGCAGGTAGCGGAACCAGGCGGCGACGGCGACGGTGAGCAGGGCGTGCGGCCGGCCGGTGTCGAGCGCCTCGCGGAGCGAGGGCAGCAGGTGGTGCGGCATCTTCGTCGAGCCCCGCCGGCACAGGCGGTAGAGCTGGTCGGCGATGGCCGGGTTGGCGAACCGCTTGAGCAGCGTGGCCTTGTACTCGGTCAGGTCGATGCCGTCCGGCGGGGGCAGGAGCGGCGTGACCTCGACGTCCATGAGCTGCTCGACGTACTCCGCGAGCAGCGGATCGGCCATGACGCGGTCGATGCTGGCGTGCCCGGCCAGGGAGCCGAGGTACCCCAGGGCGCAGTGGCTCGCGTTGAGCAGCCGCGTCTTCATCAGCTCGTAGCGGGCCACGTCCTCGACGAAGCGCACGCCGACGACGTCCAGCGGGGGACGGCCGTTGCAGAAGTCGTCCTCGATGACCCACTGCGAGAACGGCTCGGTGATGACCGGCCAGTTGTCGTCGACGCCGTAGCGCTGGGCCACCGCCTCCCGCTGCTCCGGGGTGGTGTGCGGGGTGATGCGGTCGACCATGCTGCTGGGGAAGGACACCCGGTCGGTGATCCAGCGGGCCAGCACCTCGTCGCGCAGCCGGGCGAAGCCGACGATCGCCGACCGTGCGGCGTCCCCGTTGCGGTGCATGTTGTCGCAGGAGACGACGGTGAACGGGGGCAGACCGGCGCGGCGGCGGCGGTCGAGCGCCTCGACGATGAACCCGAAGACGGTGCGCGGCCGGTCGGTCTCCGCGAGGTCCCACCGGATGTCGGCGTCGTCGGCGTCGAAGGTGCCGGTCTGGGGGCACAGCCGGTAGCCGTTGCCGGTGATGGTCAGCGAGACCATCCGGGTGCGGGGATCGGTCAGGACGTCGAGCACCGTGCCGGGGGCGTCGGGCGCGAAGTGGTAGTCGAGCATCACGCCGACGACGCGGGCGCGCTCACCGTCGGGGCTGCGCTCGACGACGGTGTACAGGTGGTCCTGCGGTGCCAGGGCGTCCTTCATGTGCCGGCTGTGCAGGCCCACGCCGACGACCCCCCAGCCGGTGCTGATGCCGCGCTCGGCGAGGTCGTCGAAGTACAGGAGCTGGTGCGCCCGGTGGAAGCCGCCGACGCTGAAGTGCACGACGGCGGGGGTCAACGACGCGCGGTCGTAGGTCGGGACGATCAACTGCTCGTCGTGCTGGCCGAGGGTCCGGTCGGCCAGGGGCCGGATGGAGGTGGCCGAGGCGACGACGTTGGGCAGGTCGGCGAGGGCGATCTCGGTGGCCGTCGGTGCGGTCGGGAGCTCTGCGGGGGCGAGGCCCGGGCTCTGGGGGAGGGGAAAGATCTCCGCTTGGGTCAACGCATCCCTCCGTCTGGTCGTCTCTGGGCACGGCTCATCGCAGCCGTCCCAGTTTCGGGCCGACGGTGATCAGCAGTACACGGGTCCGGCGGTCTCCCGCGCAATGGCTCGGACGCCCATCCGCTCACCGGACGCCGAATCGTTAGACGCGGGAGCGGCGCGGTGATTTCACGCCGGAGGACCAGACTGCCCCGTGCCGGCGACCGTCAAACCCCATCGCCACCCGCTCGGGTGTACGAGGGCGGGTGCGTGTGGGCAGGAGCACAACCGTGTGCGCTCCGTGAGCCTCCACAGGGCCCCGGAATGACACCGGTGTGAGTAACGCCTGTGACTCGTGGGACGTGTGTGGCAGCTCGCACGGCGTGTCACCACCGACGCGCCGTACTCCGGGTTACGGCCAGGTCACGGAATGTTTGGATGGGCGGCAGCCGAACTTCCCCTCCGGCTCCTCCTCCGCACACGAACGGGCAGGTGCATGCGCGCACGTTCCGAGGCCCCCACGGACCTCCTGACCGCGGCCCGCCCGGCCGCCCGTCACGGCGCTCCCGCCCGTCGCCGCTCCACGCCGAAGGTGGCCCGCCGGCCTGCGCTCCTGCTGAGCGCCCTCCTCGCCGGCGGCGTCGCGGCCGCGGGCCTCGGGCTGCACAGCGCCCCGGCGGCGTCCGCGGAGGCGACCTCGGTGCTGGAGGCCCAGCAGGAGCTGCTCGGCGGCGACGAGGGCCTCGAGGTCAAGCCGCAGGCGTCGGTCACCGTGGCCGAGGCCCAGGCCCGGCTGCAGGAGGTCGCCGCCTCCCGCGCGGCGCGCGCCGAGGCCGAGGCGCAGGCCCGCGAGGCCGCGCGGCCCAAGTTCGTGCTGCCGGTGAACGGCGCCCGGCTGACCAGCGGCTTCGGCAGCCGGTGGGGCACCTTCCACTACGGGATCGACCTGGCGGCGCCGATGCGCACGCCGGAGTACGCGGCCGGTGACGGCGTCGTCCTGCGTGCCGGTGCGGCGAGCGGCTTCGGCCTGGCGGTCTACATCCTCCACGAGAACGGCGACGTCACCGTCTACGGCCACATGGACTCGATCCTCGTCGAGCCCGGTCAGTACGTGGAGGCCGGCGAGACCATCGCCCTGCTCGGCAACCGCGGTCAGTCGACCGGTCCGCACCTGCACTTCGAGGTGCACCGGGGCGGCGAGGACGGCGAGCGGATCAACCCCATCCCGTGGCTCGCGGAGCGCGGCGTCCGCGTCTGATCTGATCGGGGCGTGAGCGGCGCCGTCGAGGACTCGAACCGGCGGATGCTGCGGGCGCGCGACGCCATGGACGCGCGGTACGCCGAACCGCTCGACGTCCCCACCCTGGCGCGGATAGCGCACGTGTCCGAGGCGCACTTCATCCGCACGTTCCGGGCCACGTTCGGCGAGACGCCGAACCGCTACCTGCAGCGGCGGCGCGTGGAGCGGGCCATGTTCCTGCTGCGCTCGGGCGACCGCAGCGTCACCGACATCTGCATGGACGTCGGGTTCAGCAGCCTGGGCACCTTCAGCCGCGTGTTCCGCGAGATCGTGGGGGAGCCACCCTCGGTCTACCGGCAGCGCGGGCCGCTGCCGCCGGTGCCGACCTGCTTCGCCATGCGGTGGGCCAGACCGAGCAGTTTCGGAGAAGCACCGGGGGAGTGACCCTCCCTAGCGTTCTCCCCATGCTGACCTCCATCACCATCACCCAGATCTACGTTCCCGACCAGGACGCCGCGCTCGACTTCTACGTCGGCAAGCTCGGCTTCGAGGTCCAGGCCGACATGAACTTCGGCCCCATGCGCTGGCTCACCGTCAACCTGCCCGGCCAGCCCGACCGCGCCGTCCTCCTCGAGAAGCCGGGGGCGCCGTCGATGAGCGAGGAGACCGCCGCGACCGTGCGCGAGGCGATCGCCAAGGGCGTCGCCGGCGGGCACCTGTTCTTCGCCTGCGACGACGCCTACAAGACCCACGCCGAGCTCAAGGCGAAGGGGGTCGAGATCACCGAGGAGCCGGTCGACCAGCCCTACGGGATCGACTTCGGGCTGCGCGACCCGTTCGGCAACCACATCCGCATCGCGCAGATGAAGCAGCCCTGACCACGTCGTCCCGGGGGGGGGGGGGGGGGGGGGGGGGGGGGGGGGGGGGGCGGGGGGGGGGGGGGGGGGGGGGGGGGGGGGGGGGGGGGGGGGGGGGGGGGGGGG
>NZ_JBJGZL010000023.1:0-30145 GCF_054050495.1 Blastococcus sp. SYSU D00922 | reverse complement strand
CCCCCCCCCCCCCCCCCCCCCCCCCCCCCCCCCCCCCCCCCCCCCCCCCCCCCCCCCCCCCCCCCCCCCCCCCCCCCCCCCCCCCGCCCCCCCCCCCCCCCCCCCCCCCCCCCCCCCAGCGCGGTGGCACCGGACACGGGGGCCACGCAAGAGGGTGGATCTCGACACACCGGGTGTCGCGCCGCAGCTTGTGGGGCACGCTGTGCGCATGTCTCGTGAGATCCCTGAGGTTGTCCGCGCCGCCGCCGGTCTGGCCGCCACCGTCCTCGACGAGGCGCGCAAGCTGCCCGAGACGCTGCCGGGCCTCCCGGTCCGCCTCATCGGGCTCGCCATGCAGCAGGCCATGAAGGTGCAGCAGCAGTACGCGGGCCTCGTCGCCCGTGGCGACGAGCTGTTCACCGGTCTGCGCGGGGAGGACGAGCCGGGCCTCGCCACCTTCGACGACGACGACGAGCCCGCGGCCCCGGCCTCCAACGGCTTCCGCGACTCCGCGTTCGACCGCGCCGAGGTGGACGCGCTCCCCGCGGACCCGGCCGCGGACGCCGTCACCGCGGTCGTCGACGAGCTCGCCGACCAGGTCGAGACCGGTCAGCAGTCGATCGAGGAGCTGACCGAGGAGGCCCCGGCGATCGAGGAGATCCTCGACGAGATCGCGATCGACGAGCTGGTCGACCAGGCGCCCACGCTGGAGGAGACGGCCCCGGCCACGCCCGCGCTCTCGGTCGTCGAGGACTCCCCCGCGACCGAGGACGCCGACGCCCTCGAGAACGCCCTGCTGGAGTCCGACGACAACCCCGCCGCCACCTCCGCGGCGCAGGAGACCGCCGACGTCAGCACCACCGTCGACGTCGTGACGCCGGACGGCGAGATCGCCGCCGTCGAGGCCTCGGTGACCGACGAGGGCGTCGCCGCGCCGGAGACCGCGGACGCCGCACCCGCGAAGCCGAAGAAGGCGGCCAAGGCCACGAAGAGCACGAAGCCCCGCAAGAAGGCGGCCAAGGCGAACGGGAACGCGGCCACCGACACCGCGGCCACGGGCACGAACGCCGGGCCCGCCACGGCCACCGACGAGAGCGGCTCGGACGTCGCGGCCGCCACCGGCGTCCGCACCGACGTCGGCGGGACCGACACCTCCGCCGAGGACGACGCGATCGCCGAGGGCGCGGCGGTCGACGCCGTCGGGGCGTCCTCCGGCGCACCCACCGACGACCCGCAGGGCGCCAGCGAGCTCTCCGGTTCCCAGGCCGCCGGCACCGCCCCGGTCGACGGCTACGACGGCTTCTCGATCGCCCAGCTCCGCGGCCGCCTGCGCGGCTACGCGCTGAGCACGGTCGAGGACCTCGTCCGCTACGAGGAGGCCACCCGGGCCCGCGAGCCCTACCTGCGGCTCCTGCGCAACCGCCTCGAGAAGCTGGAGCAGCAGGCGATCGAGTCCAGCCCGCTGGCCCCGCGCGGCGCCTGACCTCGCAGAGGGACGTCGGAGGGGGATGGCACGCTCGACCGCGTGACGTCCCCCTCCTCCCCCGAGGCCCCGTGGCCGGTCCGCACGGTCGCGCGCAAGATCGCCGACTGGATCGGGCGCCTGGGTGAGGTCTGGGTCGAGGGCCAGGTGGCCCAGCTGTCCCGCCGCGGCGGCGCGGCCACGGTGTTCCTCACGCTGCGCGACCCGGCCGCCGACCTCTCCGTGCCGGTCACCTGCCACCGCGACGTCGCCGAGCGGCCCGGCCTGGAGCTGACCGAGGGCGCCCGGGTCATCGTCCGCGCCCGGCCCGACTACTACATCGCCCGCGGCTCCTTCTCCCTCCGCGCCACCGAGATCCGCGCCGTCGGCCTTGGTGAGCTGCTGGCCCGCATCGAGCGGATCCGCCGGCTGCTGGCCGCGGAGGGGCTCTTCGACGCCGCCCGCAAGCGCCCGCTGCCGTTCGCGCCGGCCGTCGTCGGCGTCATCACCGGGCGGGACAGCGCCGCGGAGCGCGACGTGCTCGTGACCGCGCGGCGGCGCTGGCCGGCCATCCGCTTCGAGATGTACAACTGCGCCGTCCAGGGGCCGATGGCCGCGCAGAACGTCATCGACGGGCTGCGCCGGCTCGACGCCGATCCGGCGGTCGAGGTCATCGTCATCGCGCGGGGCGGCGGCTCGGTGGAGGACCTCCTGCCGTTCTCGGACGAGGGGCTGGTGCGGGCCATCGCCGCCACGCGTACGCCCGTGGTCACCGCCGTCGGCCACGAGACCGACACGACGCTGGTCGACCACGTCGCCGACGTCCGCGCCGCGACCCCCACCGACGCGGCGCACCGCGTCGTGCCCGAGATCGGCGAGCAGCGCCGACTCGTCGACGGGCTCCGCTCCCGCGCCCGGCACGTGCTCACCGTGCGGCTCGAGCAGCAGGAGCGGTGGTTGGAGTCCATGCGTACCCGCCCGGTGCTCGCCTCGCCCGACCGGCTGCTGCACGGCCGCGAGGAGGACGTCGTCGCGCTCCGCACCCGCGCTCGGCGCACGCTCGTGCACCGCGTGGAGGGCGCCGAGCGCGACCTCGAGCACGCCCGCGCCCGGGTCGCGGCCCTGTCGCCGGCCGCCACCCTCGAGCGCGGGTACGCCGTCGTGCAGCGGGACGACGGCTCCCTGGTGCGCGATCCGGCCGCGGTCGCCGACGACGAGCGGCTGCGCGTCCGGGTGGCCGGGGGGCGGCTCACCGTCCGGGTCGACCGCACCGGGGAGGATGGGCGACCGTGAGCAGCGACAGCGCGGAACCGACCCAGACCTACGAGCAGGCCCGGGAGGAGCTCGCCGACGTCGTCCGCCGGCTCGAGGCCGGTGGGCTGTCGCTCGAGGAGTCCCTCGCCCTCTGGGAGCGGGGCGAGGAGCTGGCGAAGCTCTGCCAGCACTGGCTCGACCGCGCCCGCGAGCGCCTGGCCGCGGCCGCTCCGGCGGACGACGCCGACCGGTCCTGACCGGCGCCGTCCGTCCCCGGGCTCAGGCGGCCCGGCGCAGCTCGCCGTCGGCGGTGACGACCAGGCCGGCCGCCGCGAGCGCGGCCAGCATCCGGTCGGCCCGGCTGCGCAGGATCGCCGACATGCGGACCTCCGCCGGGCGGTGGTCGGTGGCGTCGGGAGCCAGCGGGTCGCCCGGCCCGTCGTAGAGACAGCGGGCCAGCGCGTCGCGCACCTCCGGCCGGACGAGCGGCCCCGGGCGCACCGGCGCCTTCGGTGAGGGAACCCGGGTCACCATCCCGCAGGCACACGAACCGCCTGTGGCGGGGGGCCGGTGGTCGCCGCCGGGGCAGAAGGCACGAGGGGACATGCGGGCTCCTGGTGGGTGCGCGAGTGGCTCGCGTGACTGGTGGGGCGGAAGAGTCCCGCCAGAGCCCGCGCGTCGACACGCGACGCACCCAGGAGATACCAGGTCGTGATGTACGACACGGAACCGTCAACTTCGGCGCTGACCTGCGCCGAAGCGCTCAGCGGGTGTACGGCCGCACGGCGGCGGCCACCGTCTCCAGCTCCTCGTCCGACGCCGAGCCGGTCACCAGCACGGTCGCCCCGCCGGCTTCGCGGGACAGCGCCGTCTCCCCGTCCGCCGTCGTAGACCGCGTCCACGTCTCGCCGCGGATGTCGACGGTCCCCTGCTCCTCCGCGTCGTCGAGCACGTCGGCCACGGGGTCGGCGTCCCGGTCGTCGCTGATCACGAACCCGGCGTACTCCTCCTCGGGCGTGAGGTAGCCGATCTCCAGCGTCACGGGGTCGCCCTGCTCCGCAGCACCGGCGTCGGTCCGCGCGCTCGTCGCGCGGAAACCCTCCTCCAGGCCGGTGGGGACCAGCAGCTGGTAGCTCGCGCGCGCCGCGGCGACCTGGACGGAGGAGGACGGGTCGACGGTGCGCACGCCCACATCCCCGCTCGAGCGGAACGCCTGCCACCCCACGAGCAGCAGGCAGATCAGCACCAGGGGGAGCAGCGACCGCAGCATGTTGGCCGCGTTCATCCGGTTGGCCCGCTCGATCGCCGACGGCGCCGGTGGAGGCGCCGCCTCCGCCGGGGTGGGTGGGTGCTCGCCCATCGGGCCGCCTGCGGTCATGCACCTAGGATCGCAGGAGATCCAGCCCCTCTTGCCACCAGCGCCGGTGGCCGATCGGAGCTCTCGTGTCGCTGCTCGTCCCCGAAGGCCCCGTCCCGTCGCGCCGCGGCTTCAGCACCGACCGGCCCGCTCCCGACCGCAACCTGGCCCTCGAGCTGGTGCGGGTGACCGAGGCGGCCGCCATGGCCGCCGGGCGGTGGGTCGGCCGCGGCGACAAGAACGGTGGCGACGGCGCCGCGGTCGACGCGATGCGCGCGCTCATCGGCACGGTGAGCATGAAGGGCGTCGTCGTCATCGGCGAGGGCGAGAAGGACGAAGCGCCGATGCTCTACAACGGCGAGCAGGTCGGCGACGGCCAGGGTCCGGAGTGCGACGTCGCCGTCGACCCCATCGACGGCACGACCCTCATGGCCAAGGGCATGCCGAACGCGATCGCCGTCATGGCCGTGGCCGACCGCGGCGCCATGTACGACCCGTCGGCGGTCTTCTACATGGAGAAGCTGGCCACCGGCCCCGCGGCGGCCGACGTCGTCGACATCACCGACCCGGTCGCGGAGAACATCCGCCGCATCGCCAAGGCGAAGAAGAGCTCGGTCGGCGACGTGACGGTCTGCATCCTCGACCGCCCGCGGCACGACCAGCTGGTGCACGAGGTCCGCGAGGCCGGCGCCCGCATCAAGTTCATCACCGACGGCGACGTCGCCGGGGCCATCGCCGCGGCCCGCGAGGGCACGGGCGTCGACCTGCTGCTGGGCATCGGCGGGACGCCCGAGGGGATCATCGCCGCCTGCGCGCTCAAGTGCATGGGCGGTGCGCTGCAGGGCAAGCTCTGGCCCAAGGACGACGAGGAGCGGCAGAAGGCGATCGACGCCGGCCACGACCTCGACCGCGTGCTGCACATCGACGACCTCGTCCGCGGCGACGTCTTCTTCGTGGCCACCGGCATCACCGACGGCGAGCTGCTGCGCGGCGTCCAGTACCGGGCCGGCGGGTGCACCACGCAGTCGCTCGTGATGCGGTCGCGCTCGGGCACCATCCGCTCGATCGAGAGCCTGCACTCGCTGGAGAAGCTGCGCGCGTACTCCGCGGTCCCCTTCGACCGGGAGCCGTGACATCGCGATCCTCCGGATCGGACCCCGGCCAGGAGCCGTCCCCCGGCCGCGCTGAGCTGCTGCGTCACACCTGCGCGGAACCCTTCGGGCTCCACTCGGCGTGAGCCGCTCCGCTCCTCAGAACGGGGGCGGCGGGAACGGTCCCGGCGCACCCGGCAGGGGCGGCGGGGGCGGCAGCTGCTTGCGCGCGGCGAGCTTCTCCATCAGCGCCCCCCAGCGGGTGGGCGAGTCACCGGGCGCGAGGCTGCGGAGCTTGAGGTCGCCGAAGACGGCCTTCGCGTGGACGACGACCAGCGGCGTGCCGGCCAGGCGCGGCACGGGCGCGAGCTGCACCTTGCGGTCGCCGAACACCGTCCGGCCGTGCAGCTCGGCGTCCACCCCTTCGGCGACGATGACGTCGACGTCGCCGAAGACGGTGCTCAGGTAGAGGTCGACCCGGTCGGCGGAGGTGCGCAGACCCCGGAGGTCGATGCGGACGTCGCCGAACACCGTGCCGGCCCGCTTGGGCGGCGCGGACGCGACGGCCAGGACGATGTCGCCGAAGACGCTGGTGACCTCCTCCTGCGGGCGCTGCCCGACGATCTCGACGGGCGGCGGGGCGTCCACCGGGAGATCGGCCACCAGCACGTCGAGGTCGGCCCGGGTGACCGCGGTGAACGCCGCGTCGGCCCGCTGACCGAACTCGTCGAGGTCGATCCGGCCTTCGCCCACGGCCTTCTGCAGGCGGGCGACGACCGACTCCCGGTCGGCGTCGGAGGCGCGCACGGCCGGCGGCTGCGCCGAAGGGACGTCGTCGGTCACGGCTCCGGACCGTAGCGGACCACGGCGTCTGCGTGGGCGTTCCTCGGACGCGCGACGGCCCGGCACCCCGCATTGGGTACCGGGCCGCCGGTGCCGCTGACTACTCCGTGGGGAAGGCGATCGTGCAGAGCGTTCCGGTGCCGAGCGGCTGACGGCCGGCGCAGGTGTCGCCGTACGCCTCGTAGACGGAGTCGACCTCCGACTCGAGGAAGAGCGTGTCGCAGGCCTCCATGTCGCCGTCGTAGCAGTCCTGCGCGTAGCCGTCCATGACCGGGTCGTCGCCGAGCCCGGTGGGCGGCACGGTCGCCGGCGGGATCTCACCCGCGGGCTCCGACGAGCTGGACGACGACTCCGACGAGGACTCCGAGCTCGACGAGCTGCGCTCCGACGTCGACGTGTCGGCCTCGCTGGACGAGCTGCTGGTGGAGCCGGCGGCCGTCGTGTCGTCGTCGTCACCGCCGAGCAGGAGGAACAGCGCGACGCCGACGGCGGCGAGCACCACCACACCGGCGACGATCAGGGCGATCATCGTGTTCTTGTTGCCCTTGGGCGCCTGCCCACCGGGGCCGCCGGGACCGCCGGGCGGGGCCCACTGCTGCTGCCCCGGCTGTCCGTACTGGCCGTAGGGCTGCTGGCCGGGCTGGCCGTAGGGCTGCTGACCGGGTTGCTGGCCATAGGGCTGCTGCTGCCCGTAGCCCGGCTGCTGGCCGTAGGGCGGCTGCCCCGGCTGCTGGCCGTAGCCCGGCTGCTGACCGTAGGGCGGCTGCCCCGGCTGCTGGCCGTAGCCAGGCTGGCCGAACTGGCGGGTCTCGTCGCGCTGGCCCTCCCCGCCGGGGGCGCCGAACTGGCGGGTCGGCTCGTCGGAACCACCCGGGGGGTTCCACCCCTGCTGACCGGGCTGCTCGCCCCCGGGGTCGTTGCCGCCCTGCGGCGGGTACGGCGGCTGGGACATGAAGGACACTCCTCGGGAGACGCGGCTGCGGCGCTGCGGATGCTAGGGGGCCGCAGCTGCCGACCACCACACCCGACGCCCCGCCGTACGCGGACCGGGACGAGGCGTCTCCCCCTGGGTGTCTAGGGTCGCTCCCGGAGCACAGTCACCATCCACACCACCGGGAGCGCAGCGTGGCCCAGGACGGCACCGACCACCGCATCGAGCACGACTCCATGGGAGAGGTCCGCGTACCGGCGTGGGCCAAGTGGCGGGCACAGACTCAGCGCGCCGTCGAGAACTTCCCGATCTCCGGCACGCCCATCGAGCGCGAGCTGATCGGCGCGCTGGCGGCCATCAAGGGTGCGGCCGCGACGGTGAACGCCGACCTCGGTGTGCTCGACGGCGAGATCGCCGGCGCCATCTCGGAGGCCGCCGCGACCGTCGCCCGCGGCGACTGGGACGACCACTTCCCCATCGACGTCTTCCAGACCGGCTCCGGCACGTCGAGCAACATGAACACCAACGAGGTCATCGCCACGCTGGCGACCGAGGCGCTCGGCAAGCCGGTGCACCCCAACGACCACGTCAACGCCTCGCAGTCGTCCAACGACGTCTTCCCCTCGGCCATCCACATCGCGGCCACCCGCGCGATCGTCGTGACGCTGATCCCCGCGCTGCGCCACCTGGAGGCCTCGCTCGAGCGCAAGGCCGCCGAGTTCGCCGAGGTCGTGAAGAGCGGCCGCACCCACCTGATGGACGCCACCCCGGTCACCCTCGGCCAGGAGTTCGGCGGCTACGCGGCGGCCGTGCGGTACGGCGTGGAGCGGCTGGAGGCGTCCCTCCCCCGCGTCGGCGAGCTGCCCCTGGGCGGCACCGCGGTCGGCACCGGCATCAACACCCCGCCCGGCTTCGCGGCCGCGATCATCGACAAGCTGGCGTCGGACATGGACCTGCCGCTGTCGGAGGCGCGCAACCACTTCGAGGCGCAGAGCTCGCGCGACGCGCTCGTGGAGGCCTCGGGCCAGCTCAAGACCATCGCCGTCGGCCTGGTGAAGATCGCCAACGACCTGCGCTGGATGGGTTCGGGCCCGCGCACCGGCCTGGGCGAGATCTTCCTGCCCGACCTGCAGCCGGGCAGCTCGATCATGCCGGGCAAGGTGAACCCCGTGATCCCCGAGGCCACGATCCAGGTGGCCGCGCAGGTGATCGGCAACGACGCCGCCGTCACCTTCGCCGGGACGACGGGCAACTTCGAGCTCAACGTGACGCTGCCGCTGATGGCCCGGAACGTGCTGGAGTCCATCCGGCTGCTGGCCAACGTCAGCCGGATCCTGGCCGACCGAACCGTGGACGGCATCACCGCGAACGAGGAGCGCTGCCGCGAGCTGGCCGAGTCCTCCCCCTCCATCGTCACGCCGCTGAACAAGTACATCGGCTACGAGGAGGCGGCGATCGTGGCCAAGCAGTCGCTGAAGGAGCAGAAGACCATCCGCCAGGTGGTGCTGGAGCGGGGTTACGTGGAGCAGGGCAAGCTCACCGAGCAGCAGCTCGACGAGGCCCTCGACGTCCTGTCCATGACCCACCCCTGACCCCGTCGGCGCCCGGTCGGTCCTGCCACGAGGCGAACGGGGCTGGTGTGGCGCGGGGGCAGCGCGTCGCCGGCTGAGCGACCGACGGTCCGGGCTTCGTTGGCACACTGGGCCGGATGAACGGGACGAACCAGCGGGAGCTGGATCGGCTGGAGTCGATCGCGACGGACGGCCTGTACAACCACGGCCCGATGCCGACGAGCCTGCGCTACCTGACGGGCATCTTCCGGCGGCACTGGCAGGGCACCAGCTGCCTCGAGCTCGGGCCCGCGGACGGCGTGATGACCGAGGAACTGGCGGAGGCCTTCCGCGACCTCACCGTCGTCGACGGGTCCGAGAGCTTCTGCCGCCGGCTGGCTGACCGCTTTCCCGACATCACCGTGGTGAACGCGCTGTTCGAGGAGTACGCGCCGCCGCGCCGCTTCGACACGGTGATCCTCGGCCACGTGCTCGAGCACGTGGCCGACCCGGTGGGGCTGCTCGAGCGGGTCCGTGACTGGGTGGCGCCGGACGGCGTCGTCCTGGCCACCGTCCCGAACGCCGGGAGCCTGCATCGCCAGGCGGCCGTCCTGATGGGCCTCCTGCCGACCGAGAACGCCCTGAACGACACCGACCGTCACTACGGTCACCGCCGCGTGTACGACCTCGGCGAGCTGCGCGCCGACTTCGCCGCTGCCGGCTGGACCGTGAGCCTGACGGGCGGGTACTGGCTCAAGCCGGTCTCCAACGCCCAGCTGGCCCAGCACTGGACGCAGCAGATGCTGGACGCGTTCATGGAGCTCGGCGAGCGCCATCCGGAGTCCGCCGCGGAGATCTATGTCGTCGCGCGCCCCTGAGCCGCTCCTCGAACGGCTCCACTGGCAGCCCGTCGTCCTGGGCGCCGCGCCCCGCCGTCTCGACCTGCTGGCCCTGACGCCGTCCTGGCCGACCCGGCAGGTACACCTCCGCGTCCACCGCAACACGACCTTCGAGCACGTGGCCTCGCTGCTCCCGGCGTTCCTGGCGTACTCGGGCCTCTCCGCGAGCTTCAACTACAGCGACTACGACGACTCGCTCAACGGCGTCGGGGCCGCGGATGCGACGGCCGACGTCGAGGTCGTGTGGCTGGACTACCAGCGGTACGGCGACGTCCGACCGGCCGTCCTCGCCGACTGGCTGAGGGGACGCCTGGAAGCGCTCCGGGCCCGGACGTCGGCACCCGTTCTCGTCGTCGACCGGCCGGGCGACGGACCGGCGGCCGCGACGTTCAACGACCTCCTGGAGCGCGTCACCGACCAGGTGCCGGGCTGCTGGGTCGCCGACCTGTCCGAGATCGCCCGCCGGGTGGGCGACTCGTTCCTGGACCTCCGGACCCGCGACGTCGCCGGCACGGCCATGAGCGCCCGCGCGGCCGTGCTCGCCGCCCAGCGGATGGGGCTGCGGTGGCTACCGGCGCTGGTGTCGCCGCCGGTGAAGGCGCTGGCCGTGGACCTGGACATGACCCTCTACGACGGCGTCCTCGGCGAGGACGGGCCGGCCGGTGTGCGGCTCACCCCCGCCCACGAGGCGCTGCAGCGCATGCTGCTCGACCTGAAGGACGACGGGCTCCTCCTAGCCCTCGTCTCCCGGAACGAGCCCGCCGACGTGGCGGCCCTCTTCTCCGCACGCGAGGACTTCCCCCTCCGGCTCGAGGACTTCACCGCCACGGCGATCGGCTGGGGCGCCAAGAGCCGCGCCGTGGCCGCCGTGGCCGCCGACCTCCGCATCGCGCCCGACGCCGTCGTGTTCGTCGACGACAACCCGGGCGAGCTGGCGGAGGTGGCCGCCGGCACCGCCGTGGCCGGCCTCGTCCACGCGTCGGATCCCGCCGTCACGGCCACCGCCCTGTCCCTCTTCCCCGGCGTGCACGGGCACCGCCGGACGACCGAGGACGCGCTGCGCGCCGCAGACCTCGCCGCCGCGGCACGACGCGAGGCCATCGCGCAGGCCGACCCGTCCGACTACCTGCGTTCCCTGGGCGTGCGGGTGGAGCTCGCCGTCGACCGCGCGGAGCACCTCCCCCGCATGGCGGAGCTCACCGTCAGGACCAACCAGTTCAACGCCGCCCTGCGACGGACCGGCCCCGCCGAACTGGCCCGCTGGGTGGCCGCCGACGACGTCCGCGTCGTCACCGCGGCCCTCGCCGACCGGCTCTCCGACAGCGGTCTGGTGGCTCTGGTGGCGGGCCACCGCTCCCCCGACGGCGACGTGGTCGTCGACGAGCTGTGCATCAGCTGCCGGGCGCTCGGCCGCGGGATCGAGGACCACCTGCTGGCCGCCGCGGTCGGCCGGCTGCTGGAGGACCTCGGCGGCACGAGGGCCCTCGTCGCGTACGAGCCCGGCCCCCGCAACGGGCCGGCCCGGGCATGGCTGGCCGCGCACAGCGCGGCCCCGCTGGACTCGCCCGCTCTGGTGCCCCTCGACCGGGACGCGGCCGGCTGCGCCGCACTCCTCGCCGACGCCCCGATCACCGTGACCTGGAAGGAACCGGCATGACCCGCGACGAAGTCGAGACCCGCGTGCACGACGTGCTCGCCCTGGTCCTGAAGCTGCCCGCCCCATCACGGGAACCCCTCAACCGGGCCGACGTCCCCGAATGGGACTCCCTGAGCCACGTCGAGATCATCTACGCGGTGGAGGAGGACACCGGCGTGATGTTCGCCGAGCACGAGCTCGCGTCCCTCGACAGCTCGACCGCCATCGTGGCCGCGGTGGAACGCCATCTTGCGGCATGACCACGTCGTCGACGGCTACGCGTTCCGCCTGCGACCCGTCGAGGTGACCGACGCCGCCACCATCGCCGAGCTGCGCGGGGACGCGGAGCTGTCGCGCTTCCTCCACGCGACCGACGCGTCCGTGGCGGCGCAGGTCCGGTGGCTGGACGCCTACTTCGAGCGCCCCGACGACTTCTACTGGGCGGTCGAACGACGAGCCGGCGGGGCGGTCGAGGGCTTCGTCGGCGTCTACGACGTCTCGGCCGGCACCGCCGAGTGGGGCCGGTGGGTCCTCCGGCGGGGCTCGCTGGCGGCCGCGGAGAGCGCCTGGCTGGTGCACGTCGCGGCGTTCGGTCGGCTGGGCCTGGACGCCGTCCGCTCCAGGACGCTGGCCGACAACCGGTCGGTCGTCGCGTTCCACGAGCGCTACGGGGCCGAGGTCACCGGGGTCCTGCCCGCCCACACCACCATCGGCGGGGTCCCGCACGACGCGGTCGAGGCGGTCACGACCCGGCAGCGGTGGGAGACGACGGCCGAGCCGCACCTGCGTGCCGCCGCCCAGCGGGCCGCCCGGCTGGTCCAGCGCACGAACGCCTGAGCCGCCTCCCGGCGAGCGGCTGGGTCGGGGCGCCGTCGCGACGGCCGCTACGTTGGTCGGCGTGGAGCGCGAAGGCCGGTACAACGTCCAGCGCAGCGGGTCGGCCGCGCAGCGGGAGGCCCACCAGTCGCTCGTCAGGCGGTTGCGCGACACCGACATCCCCGCGGAGGAGCTGCTCGACAACCTGCCGCTGTTCGCCTCGCGGCACGCGCTCGGCCGCGTCCTGCTGATGCACTCGCTGTACGAGCGCATCCTCGACGTCCACGGCGTCGTGCTGCTGTTCGGCGTCCGGTGGGGGCGCGATCTGGCGATCCTCCAGGCCCTCCGGTCGATGCTGGAGCCGGGCAACGCCACGCGCCGGATCATCGGCTTCGACACGTTCGAGGGCTTCGCCTCGGTCTCGGGGATCGACCAGGGCGCGCAGGCCGGCGACTACGGCGTGACCGCCGGCCACGCAGAGGTGCTGGCGGCACTGCTGGCCGACCGCGACGCCGACGAGGGCAACCACTACCCCCGCCGGGAGATCGTGCAGGGCGACGCGAGCGTGACCCTGCCCCGATGGCTGGAGGACCACCCCGAGACCGTCGTCGCCATGGCCTACTTCGACATGGACCTGTACGAGCCGACGCGCGCGTGCCTGCAGACGCTCGGGCCGTACCTCACGCGCGGTGCCGTCGTCGGCTTCGACGAGGTCGCGCACCCGGGGTGGCCCGGAGAGACCGTCGCGCTGCGCGAGGTGCGGGGCCTGGACTCGGTGCGGCTGCAGCGGACCCGCTTCGCCGGGACGCCGTCGTTCTTCGTCGTCGACTGACCGGTGACGCTCAGCGCTGGAGCAGCTCGACCAGGCCCCGGGTCCGGAGCAGGACGAACGCCACCGGCCGGCCACCGAAGGCCACCGCCGGGGCCGGGGCCGAGACGGTCCGGTGGCCGTCGGCCCGCAACCGCTCCAGAGCCGCCTCCAGGTCGTCGGTCTCGTAGCAGACGTGGTAGAGCTTCACGCCGCGCCGGAGCCAGTCCTCGACGGGCGAGCCGTCGCCCCAGGGCTCGAGGAGCTCGACTCGGAACGCGCCCAGGGTGTGGAACCACCCGCGGATTTTCTGGTGCGGGTCCTCGAAGACCTCGCCCTCGGGCGCGAAACCCAGGGCTGCGTGCGCCGCCGCCTCGGCCCGCAGGTCGCGGCAGGCCAGGCCGACGTGGTGGAAGGACAGGCCGGGGAGCGGCGCCGCCGACGCGGGGGGTGTCACGCCTGGGCCCCGTCACCAGCGGCCGCCGGCACGTCGTCCCACAACGGCGAGGTCAGGATCAGCTCCAGCGCCTCCAGCGCCTCGAGCCTCAGTGGGAGCTCGCCCGGTACCACCGGCCCGGTGAACGTGGGGACCCGCACGTCGAGCCGGAGGTCCCCGCAGTCCTCGGTGGTCAGACCGTTCGCGGCGAGAACGGGCTCGAGGGCGCCGACGCTGCGTGCCCCCGAGCGGTCGTCGCCCGCCACGGGCGGGAGGCTGACGGTCAACCACGGGTACGCCTGGGCGAGCCCGACGAGGCGCATCGTCCAGGCGGGGTGTTCCTCCCAGCCACGGGCGACACGGACCGACAGCCGGCGCTCCGACCGGTCCTGGCCGGCGACGAAGAGGTCCCAGCGGAGGCGCTCGTCCATCTGGGGGCCGAGGACCTCGCCGAAGAGGGCCGGCTCGGGCGCCTGGTTCCCGCCGAGGATGAAGGGGACCAGCGTGCTCCCGTAGTCGTCGTCGTGCAGCGGCGCCGGGTACTCCCCCAGGTCGGCGATGGGCACCTCGTGCGCCCGGCGGTAGACCTCCTCGAGAGCGTCCGCCCATCCCGGGCCGGAGTGGGCTGCGAGGACGTCGGAACGGGCCTGCTCGCCGCGCTTGCGGCGCAGCTCGCGGTCCTCGACGAGGGTGCGGAGCGCCGCCACGTACTCGTCCTCGCTGCGGTGCGCGGAGCCGTCGGTCGGGAGCCCGGGAGCGCTGGAGCTGAACAACTCCGCATGACCGCTGTGCAGCTGCAGGCTGACCGTCGGCAGCCCGGCGGCGGCGGCCTCGAGGATGGAGGTGTTGCTGCCGCACGGGAAGGAGTCGAGGTAGAGGTCCATACCTGCGTACAGGCTCTGGGCCCCCTCCACCACGCCCAGCGGGAGCACCCTCCCCGGGAAGGCGGAGCGCAACCGCCCCCAGACACCATCGGGGGCTGGGCCCACGACGACGACCACCAGCTCCGGGACCCGCGGCAGCACCCGGGCGAGCAGCTCGTCGAAGCCCGTCCCCCAGATGGGCGCCGTCTTGAGCGGGCTCGCGACCGAGATCCCCGCCACCTGGCCCGGCCGCAACCGCAGCTGCGCCCGCACGCTCTTCCGGGTGCTCGTCGTCGCCACCTCGTCCACCGGGACGGGCAGGATCGACAGTCGTTCGTCGGGCATCCCGCGGAGCTCACGGCTGACGCGGCGACCGATCTCGCGGTTCTCCACGACCAGGTCGGCCGAGGCGAGCCCGAGCCAGAACGTGTGGTCGGCGTGGTTCTCGTGCACGATCGGCGGCCGCGACCCCGGCAGGCACGCCGCGGCCAGGGCCACCGTGTCGTAGGGGTGGACGTGGAGGACGACGGTGCCCGCACCGTTCATCAGCCCGCGGAGCGCCGCAGCCCGGCCGGCCAACGTCGGGAACCCCTCGCGCAGGTCGTAGATGCGGGCCCCCCGGCGCTCGGCCGCCTGGACGAGGCCGGCCGGCACCGGGCCGCGCTGCATGGTCACCGCCACGTCGGACGGCCGCGGGTCCCGCTCCATCCAGCGCCGGGCCAGGCGGGTGTGGCCACCCACGTCGTAGCCCTCGGTCAGCACGTGGAGGACCCTGCCGCCGGGATCCCCGCGGTCCACCCGCACGACGCCGTCCCCGCGGACCGCGTCCCGGACCAACCGCTCGAGCTCCGGCTCGGCCAGCGCCCCCGTCGGCGCCTGCCAGACGAAGCTGGCCGCCACCGCGGCGGCGCGGAGCACGCTCTCGACGTCCCCTCGCCCGGCATGGCTGCGGACCGCACCGAGGATCTGCCGGTAGGTCTGGCGGTGCTGCCGCAGGCGGGGGTCAGGGGGCGTCGCGGCCTGCATGTCATCGGCTCCATCGTGGTGGCGCGGGAGGCACCTCGGCGGATCCCGCGGCGGGCGGCGCCCCGGTCCGACGCGCCGGACCGGTCGCCGGGCCCGGCCGGATGGTCCGCCGGGCCGGAGGCGCTACACGGCCGAACAGTAGAGGGGGATCCGGGCGACGCACGGCACGTCCGACCCCCGACACCGCCGCAGGCACAGCAGCCGCACGAGCCCCATCCGGGGGGCCCGCCGTACCGTCCACGGGCGCACGGGGCCGGTGTTCCGCGCGACCTGTGAGCGGCGCGTCCGGCTCCCCTGAGCCTTCGGCCGGACGTGTCGTGATCCCCTGGGGGCATGTCGACGACTGAGCCCGTTCCCGAGCCTGCGGTGGAGCGACGGTCGAATCCGTGGGGACGGCGGGCTGCGGACAAGGGGTGGCCCCCCGGCGGCGCGGCGCTGGGCTGCCGGATCGTCGAACTGCCCCGGATCCCCGACCCGCGGGGGAACCTCACCTTCATCGAGGGCTCCGCGCACATCCCGTTCGACATCCAGCGGGTCTTCTACCTGTACGACGTCCCGGGCGGGGAAGCTCGCGGCGGTCACGCCCACCGCGAGCTCGAGCAGCTGATCATCGCCGCGAACGGGAGCTTCGACGTCATCGTCGACAACGGCACCGAGCACGAGCGCTTCTCCCTCAACCGGTCCTACTACGGGCTCTACGTCCCCCGGATGATCTGGACCCACCTGGAGAACTTCTCCAGCGGGAGCGTCAGCCTCGTGCTCGCCTCCCTGCCCTACGACGAGGCCGACTACTACCGCGACTACGAGGAGTTCCAGGCCGCCCAGCGGCCGGCCGGCGACACGCCTCCGTGAGCCGCACGGCCGGTTGCGTGGGCACACCGACCGATCGCGCAGTAGCGTCCGAAGGCGTGACCGACTCTGACGTAGCCGCCCTGCGCTACCCCGGTGGAGAACTGCCCCTGCCCGTCGTGAAGGCGACCGAAGGCTCTGACGGGTTCGACACGAGCAAGCTGCTGTCGACCACGGGCAAGGTCGCCCTCGACATCGGCTTCGTGAACACCGCGTCGTGCACCTCGGCGATCACCTACATCGACGGTGACGCCGGGATCCTGCGCTACCGCGGCTACCCCATCGACCAGCTGGCCGAGAAGTCGAGCTTCCTCGAGGTCACCTACCTGCTGATCTACGGCGAGCTGCCGACCGCCGATCAGCTCGGCGAGTTCGACCAGCGGATCCGCCGGCACACCCTGCTGCACGAGGACCTCAAGCAGTTCTTCAAGGGCTTCCCCCGCGACGCGCACCCGATGCCGGTGCTGTCGTCGGCGGTCAGCGCCCTGTCGACCTTCTACCAGGACTCGCACGACCCGTTCAACGCCGAGCAGGTCGAGCTCTCGACCATCCGGCTGCTGGCGAAGCTGCCCACCATCGCGGCCTACGCCTACAAGAAGTCGGTGGGCCAGCCGTTCCTGTACCCCGACAACTCCTGCGGGCTGGTCGAGAACTTCCTGCGGATGACGTTCGGCTTCCCCGCCGAGCCGTACGAGCAGGACCCCGACATGGTCAAGGCGCTGGACATGCTCTTCGTGCTGCACGCCGACCACGAGCAGAACTGCTCGACGTCGACGGTGCGCCTCGTCGGGTCCTCGCACGCCAACCTGTTCGCCTCCATCTCGGCGGGGATCAACGCGCTGTTCGGCCCGCTGCACGGCGGGGCCAACCAGTCGGTGCTGGAGATGCTCGAGGCGATCAAGCGCGACGGCGGCGACATCCCGCGCTTCGTCGAGCGGGTGAAGAACAAGGAGCCCGGCGTCAAGCTCATGGGCTTCGGCCACCGGGTCTACAAGAACTACGACCCGCGCGCCGCGATCGTGAAGAAGACCGCCGACCAGATCCTGGGCAAGCTGGGCGGCAACAACGAGCTGCTCGACCTCGCGCAGCAGCTCGAGGAGATCGCGCTCAAGGACGACTACTTCATCGAGCGCAAGCTCTACCCGAACGTCGACTTCTACACCGGGCTGATCTACCGGGCGATGGGCTTCCCGACCCGCATGTTCACGGTGCTGTTCGCGCTCGGCCGGCTGCCCGGCTGGATCGCCCAGTGGCGGGAGATGATCAACGACCCGGCCACGAAGATCGGCCGGCCGCGCCAGCTCTACACCGGCGCGACCGAGCGGGACTTCGTCCCTCTCGAGCAGCGCTAGACGCCACGACCGGCCGGGCCGGGCAGCCCTCCCCCGCGGAGGCGCTGCCCGGCCCGTTCCCTGTCCGGGACGACGCACCCCTACGGTGGGTGCGCCCCGCCGAGCCCACCCGAGGAGGACGCCATGGCACAGCCGCCCGGCGACGACGTCCTCGTCGTGCCGCCCATCCCCCTGGCCAGCGGCAGCGTCCTCGAGCCGGAGGACGACGGGCCGCCCGTCCGCATCACCAAGGTGGAGGTCGTCGTCTCCACCGAGGACGGCGGCGAGCTCCGCATCCCGCTGACCCACCGCCACGGCGCGTGGTGGGCTCCCTGACCCCTCCCCCGCACGGGTCACGCACGCGCTCCGACCGGCAGGTTCACCCTCACCCTGAGGGGTGAGACCGCCTCACCCCCCGTTCAGCGCACCCCCTCGGCACGTCGATACGAGGCCAGACCCCGGCTGCACCCGCAGCCGGGACAGGCCACGACACGACGAGACCGCCGGGGGACGCTGCAGTGCCTGCATCACGCACGTCCGCCCGTCCCGGCGCCTCCGCCCGCCCCGTGCTCACCGCGCGCGAGGCCCAGGCGCTGCGCGAGGCCCTCGCCCTGCGGTCGGCGGTCGCCGCCGGCCAGCCGCTCACCCCCGCCCAGGCGGCGGCGCTGCGCACCGCGACCGCTGCTGCCCGGCGCACGGCCCCCGCCGGCGGGCGCGCCCCGGTCCGGCGTCCTGCCAAGGGACGCCGGCCGGCCACGAAGCGCCGCAAGGCACCCCGCACCGGCCCCGCGTGGTCGACCCGCCTCCGCGTCGTCGCCCTCAGCACCCTGCTGCTGCCCGCCGCGGCGGCCCTCGTGCTGCCCGGCGCCGGTCCCGGGGGCACCGGGGACGACCCGCTCGACACCACGGCGCTCGCGCTCACCGCGCAGAGCTCGCTGCTGGAGGACGCCGGCCGCTACCGGGAGCTCGAGCAGGAGGTGGCCCGGAAGCGGACCGCGCTGGACCAGGCGCGTGACGTGGAGGCCACCGCGCTGGCCGAGGTGCGCGCCCACCAGGCCACCGTGGGCTCGTCGGCCGCCGACCTGTACCGGGCCACCGCCCAGCAGCGGTACCCCCTGCTCGGGCTGAGCGTCCACGACGCCGGCTCGACCACGGGCGCGCTGCTCGGCCAGTCGCTCACCGACCGCGCTGACCAGGCGCTGACCGGGGAGGTCGTGCGCGCCGAGCGCAGCACCGCCTCCCTCGCCCTCGCCAGCGAGCGCGTGGCGCAGGCCGAGTCGGCCGTCGAGGAGGCCCGCGACCGCGCGGACGTCGTCCTGCAGACCGTCCGGTCCGCCGTCGACGACCTGACCCCGGAGATCACCTCCGCCCTCGCCGGCCTGGGCGCGGTCCCGGCGTCCGGCCCGCAGCAGGAGCGCAACCAGCAGGCCATGGCGCGCTGGCAGGGCTACCTCGCCCAGCTCAGCGGCGCCGGCATCGAGCCGCCGGCGGCCGCCGACATCGCCGATCCCGCCGCCCTGCCGTCGGGCTTCTCCCCCGCGCTCGACGCCGCCGGGCAGCCGATCCCGGGCGTCGTCTGGGCCGTCGTCGGCAGCAGCCCGGTGACCGTGCTGCCCGCCGAGACGGTGGCGGCGGTGAGCAGCGCGCTCTCCCAGCTGGGCATGCCCTTCGTCCCCGGCACCACCGGCCCGGACAGCTACGACTGCGGTGGGTTCACCGCGGCGTCCTGGCTGCTGGCCGGGTACGCCGTCCCGGGCACCCCGCAGGACCAGTGGACGACCGGCGCGGCCGTGCCGCTGGCCGACGTCCAGGTCGGCGACCTGGTCTACGCGCCGGGCGGCCAGGACGTCGGCATCTACCTCGGCGACGGCGACGTCGTCGGCGCCTCCGCCGGCACCTACCAGGTGTCGGTGCGGTCCCTGGCCGCCGGCTCGTCGGCGACCCGCGTGACCCTCCCGGCCCCCGCGGAGCCGAACCCCCCGCTGCCCGTCGCGGAGGCCGGTGCCTGCGGTGCCCCCCTGCCCCCGCCGGGTCAGCGCACCGCCGCCTGGGGCGGCTTCGCCAACGGGCAGATCCCGTCCGACGCGCTGTGCCGGCTGGGCGTCCAGGGCCACAAGCTGCGGTGCGACGCCGCCGCGGCCTACGGCCAGCTCGACGCCGCCTACACCGCCGCGTTCGGCACCCCGCTGTGCATCACCGACTCGTACCGGTCGTTCGGTGCGCAGGTGACGGCGTTCGCGACGAAGCCGAAGCTGGCCGCCGTGCCCGGTACGTCGAACCACGGGTGGGCGCTGGCCGTCGACCTGTGCGGCGGCATCAACGTCAGCGGCTCCGCGCAGTGGACCTGGATGACGGCCAACGCCGCCCGCTTCGGCTTCGTCCAGCCCGACTGGGCCTCACCCGGCGGGGAGAAGCCGGAGCCGTGGCACTGGGAGTACGGCTACATCTCCTAGAGCCAGGGCAGGTCGGCCAGTCGCGGCCACGGCAGCGTGACCCCAGCACCGACCGCCTCACCCGCGAGGCGGGCGGCGATCGCGGGGCCGGCGCAGGCCACGGGACGACGCGGGGTGACGACCACGTGCATGTCGGTCATGACCAGCCCGGTGGCGGCGATCCGCTCGAGCATCCGCTCCGGGGCGACGAGTGCGGCGGTCGCCAGCAGCGGGACCTCCTGGTGCGACCAGAGCGCGACCGGGCCCTCGACCCGCAGGTCGAGCGGCACCTCGTGCGCCCGGACGGTCGCCGCCGACCGGGTCCGGTGCCGGGTCGGCGCGTCGGCCGACGACGACGGCGTCCACGGCAGGGCCAGCCCGCCGCGGCGGACGACGACGCGCCAGCCGATCGCCGTCTCGGCGCGGTCGGCCCAGTCGAGGACGGCGACGCCGGTGGCGGCCGCGGCCGCGTCGGTCACCGGGCGGTGCGCGACCCAGGCGGCCAGGGCGGTGGACATGCCCTCGGGGGTCGGGGTCACGCCGGCCCTGGTCATGTCGTCGGCGAGCTCGTCGAGGTGGACCCGCACCCGGCGCTCGTCCTCCTCGAGGACCACGACCGAACCCGCGTTGGGCCGCCGGACGACGTCCACCCGCAGGCGCGCCGTGCTCAGCGACGGCAGGACGGTCTCGGCGACGTCGCGCAGGTCGGCGACGTCGATGCGCACCGGCCGCAGCCGCTGCAGCAGTCCGGCCGATCCCCCGAACCGGGTGTCGGTCATGCGCCCGCGGTCCCGCTCAGCAGATCGCGGACCGGCGCGGGCAGGTCGGGCAGGGCCAGGACGCTGGACAGCTCCGCGGCGCTGAGCCGGACCGGCAGCACGTCGTCGTCCCACCCGGTGGCCAGGCGGACCCGTGCCGCCGACGCCGGCCACACCGCGTCGCGCGCGGCGGCGACGTGCAGCTCGGTCAGGACGTCCTCGAGGTGGATCACCGCGACCGGGTGCACCGGCCGGCTGCTCAACGCGTTCCGGACCGCGGTGGCCAGCTGCGTCCGCCGCGGGCCGTCCAGCCAGTGCGGGACGAGGACCTCGGAGCCGGGCTCGCCGGCCGGGAGCGCGCTCACCGCGACCGCTCCGCTCCACCGCACGGCGCCGCGGCGCGGCGGAGGCGGGCGGAGGGGGTCACGTGGTGGATATCGGCAGCGGCGCGCCCGGATGGACCCGTTCTGCACGCATTTCCTGAACGTCCGGCAACAACCGTTGCGTAACCCGTGCGCGGCTGGCGCGTTGCCATCCCGTAGCCGAGAAGCCGGGAGCCCGTCCATGCGCCGCATAGCCGTCCTCGCCCCTGTCCTCGCCCTCGCCACGGCGCTGACCTCGGCGGTCGTCTCCACCGAGGCCCTCGCGCAGGGCGGCCCGGGCCGCGACGTCATGTTCGTCGGCAACAACTGGGACGGGACCGCCACCGTCGTCGACGCCCGCACGCACAAGCCGATCCGGACGATCGACACGATCCCCGACCGCGCCGAGCGGATGGCCGAGATCGTCACCAGCCCCGACAAGCTCGCCTTCTACCTGGCGATCCAGGCGGCGATCGGCGAGGGCCACGCGCAGTACACCGACGACATGTTCACGACGCACGACGGGCGCCTGCTGGCCGTGAGCCGGCCCAGCTTCGCCGACGTCGTCGGGATCGACCTGGCGTCGGGCGCGATCGCGTGGCGCTTCCCGATGGAGGGCTACCGCTCCGACCACATGGGCGTCTCGCCGGACGGCGAGCGGCTCCTGGTCAGCGACTCGACCGCGAACAAGGTCCACGAGCTCGACATCCGCACCGGCGCGAAGACCGGCGAGTTCCCCAGCGGGGACAGCCCGCACGAGAACAACTACACCGCCGACGGGTCGCGGGTGTTCCACGCCAGCATCGGCCGCGTCTACACCCCCACCGACCGGCCGGTCCTCCGGCAGGCCTACGACACGTTGAAGGGCGAGCGGTACTTCCAGATCGTGCGCACCGACGGGCTGACCGTCGAGCAGCGCTGGGACATGGGCCAGGAGCTCGCGGAGGCCGGCTACCCGGACATGGCCTCGGCGGTCCGCCCCATGGCGGTGGCCCCGGACGAGCGCTTCGTCTACCTGCAGGTGTCGTTCTTCCACGGCTGGATCGAGTTCGACACCCAGGCCGCCGACCTCGACGGCGCGACGGGCTACGACGGCGAGCCGGCCGTCGGCGCCGTGACCCGGGTCGTCGACCTGCCCAAGCGGACGACCGAGCCGCGCGAGAACTACGTGCTCGACTCCGCGCACCACGGGTTGGCCATGAACCCCGAGGGGACGACGCTGTGCGCCGCCGGGACGATGGACGGCTACGCGGCGATCATCGACCGGGAGACCGAGGAGTACCGGTTGGTCGAGGTCGGCGAGAAGCCGTACTGGTCGACCAACGGCGTCTTCCGCGACGAGTGCTGGGTCTCGGTGAGCGGGACCGACCAGGTCGTCGTCATCGACTACGACACCGGGCGCAAGGTCCGCACCATCGCGGCCGGCGACCACCCGCAGCGGGTGCGCGCCGGCGTCGTCGCCCACGACGTCCTCAAGACCTGGCGCTAGGGCCAAAGTGGCCACTTTGGCCCCTGTGGACGACGTGAGCGGGCGCCGGACGCCACGGGCCACCCTTCCCGGGTGCCCATCCACCACCTGACCGGGGTCTTCATCGGCAGCCAGGCGATCGCCGAAGGGGTGATCACGCGCAAGCAGCTTCGCGAGCGCGGGTTCCGGCGTCTGGTCCAGGGGGTGTACGCCGATCCCGGCCTCCCGCTGGATCACCAGCTGCGCTGCCGCGGCGTCGCTCTGCTCCTACCGGAGGGAACGGCGATCGGCGGCCACTCGGCAGCGGCCTGGCACGGCGCCCCGTTCGCCGGCTGGCACGACCCGGTCACGGTGCTGCGACCGTCCGACGTGCTGTGGAAAGGACCCAGGGGAACACGGGTCCACCGCACACCGCTCACCGTCGCGGAGGTCGAGCAGAGGGACGCCGTCCCGGTGACCACCGCCCTGCGCACGGCATGGGACGTCGCCGCGCTCGAGCCGGTAGGTACCGCGGTCGCCGCGCTGGACGCGATGGTGCGGGCCGGCAGCGTCCGGTTGGCCGACCTCGCGGCCATGGCTGAAGCCGGTGCGGGCCGCTGGGGCGTGGCCAAGGCCCGGCGCGTCGTCCCGCTGGTCGATCCGCGGGCCGAGTCGGCGCCCGAGTCCCGCGTCCGGGTCGCCTGCGTCCTGGCCGGGCTCTCCCCGGTTCCGCAGTACGAGGTGCGCGACGACGACGGCGCGTTCCTGGGTCGGGTGGACCTCGCCTTCCCGGAGGCGCGGCTCGCCATCGAGTACGAAGGTGCGTACCACTTCGAAGAAGGTCAGATCGTCCGCGACGACGAGCGCATCGCCCGGTTGGTCGCCGCCGGATGGCGGGTGGTTCGTCTCAGCGCCGTCGACCTACGCGACCTGGCGGCTGTGGTGGAGCGGATCCGGCGCGAGCTCGCCCGGCTCCCCTAGGGGCCAAAGTGGCCACTTTGGCCCCCAGGGTCGGTCAGTCGGCGAGTTCGGCGAGGCGGGACTTCATGGCCTGCTCGACCCGGTCGGCGTACACGTTCATGTTCCGCACCGAGGTGTTCAGGTCCTGCGACAGCTGCGTCTTGGTCTGGCCGCCCCACGTCGTGAGGTACCAGGTCGCCCAGCCGAGCACGTTGGGCTGGCCGGCGCGCTGGTCACGGCGCGCGGCGGGGTCGGGCGCGCAGGCGGCGGTGAGCGCGTGGGAGAGCAGCGTCTGCTCCGCCTCCCCCATGATCTCGTCCGGCGCCTCCGAGGAGTCGGGCAGCAGGATCTCGGTCGCGTCCGGGCCGCCGTCCAGCGACTGCAGGTTGCGCAGCCCGTTCAGGGTCGCCACGGTCTGCGAGTTGCGGCGCAGCGTCGCCACGCTCTGGCCCATGTAGGCCGCGAGCTCCTTCTCGCTGGGACGCCGCTGGTGCTCGGCGATGAACGCGGCGATGGCCTTCTGCTGCTTGTGCTCGGTGTCGGCGGCGGTGCGCCCGTGCGCGTTGCGGCCGAGGTCGTGCACCCACTTGGACAGCTGGGTGGCCAGGAATGCCCCGAAGGGGACGCCCTTGGTCTCGTCGTACTGAGCGACCGCCTTGAGCACCCACTCGTACACCTGCTGCCCCAGGTCGTCCGGGTCGGGCAGGTGCAGGCGGATCGTGCTCATGTTCCGCTGCAGCCGCTTGAGGCTGACCGGGCCGTAGTGCCGGCACAGGTCGGCGAGGAACTCGGCCGGCAGGTCGCGCGGGGCGCGGCGGCGGACGTCGGTCTCGGCACGCAGGCCGATCGTCGAGGAGCCGTGCCGGGACGCCCAGGCGCGGATCCAGTCCGCGAGGACGGCGGCCGACCCGCACGCGCCGTCGACGCGGTACAGGCCGTCGCCCTGGTCGTAGGAGACGGTGACGCCGTCGGGCAGGTCGGCGCGGAACTCGTCGAGCGGCAGCTCGCGGTCCACGCGGAAGTGGACGCGGTCGCGGGGGGTGATGGGGGCCAGTGCCCACCCGTCCGCCTCGGGGATGCCGCCGAAGACGAGCGGCTGGCGGGTGCGGGCGGCGGTAGAAGACGGGGACGTCGGGGAGGCGGAAGCGGACACGGGAACTCCTGGCACTACGGGGAAGGACGGGACCCGGGGAAGGGGACCCGGAAGTGAGGAGAGGCCGTCAGGCCGGGATGCGTTCCCCCGGCCCCGGCATGCGGGGCGAGGGAACCGGGGACGCCGGCGTCGTCGGCAGCCCCTCCAGGACGTCGGCGGGCGAGAAGCCGGCCGCCGCCTTCTCGAGGAGGGTGGCCGCGGCGGCGCGCTCGGCGCCGCTGGGCTCGGCCGTGTAGACGGGCATGTGGTCGTACAGCGAGGCGAAGATCGCGCTGACGAAGGCGTAGGCGGCCTGGGCCTGGGGCGAGAACTTCGCCACCGCGGTGCGGGGGCCGAGGTCGACGCCGACGGTCACGCGGACGACGCGGTCGTCCTTGCTCAGGCCGGTGACGGCGAAGGCGACCTCGTCGTGCTCGGCGGCCAGGGCGGCCAGAGCTGCCAGGCACTTGCGCGTCGCGCCACGGCGCGGCCGCAGCTGGACGTGGACGACCACCGACTCCGGCTCGCCCTGCTCGGTGCCCTGTGCGTTGACTGCATTGCGTTGCATTTCGATCGCCCCCTGTCACTTGCTTGGGGAGAAATCTGCCTCATGCAGTCGGCAACCGAGGGCACAACACTCGCCGTGTCATACGCAGTTTCCTGCCGCCACTTCGGCAGAAGTTGCCCGTGTCGCTCCGGCGCGGGCCCGGCGGTCCGACACGTCGGCGAGCATTGCCGAAACGGACCGGCCAATCGCCGTCCAGATCTGTCAGGCGCAGGTCAGGCGCGACCCTCGTCGGTCTCCTCCTCGGCGCCCGGTGAGGCGGCCTCGCCCGCACCCGCCGCCGCGGCCACGGCCGCGGACGGCGCGAAGGCGGCCAGGGCGCCCAGGCTGTCGGCGGTCACCTGCGCGGCGAGCAGGTTCGCCTCGGCGATCTGCCGGTAGACCTCCTCGCGGTGGATCGCGACCTCGCGGGGAGCCTTGAAGCCGAGCCGGACGGTGCCGCCGCGGACCTCGACGACGTGGACCTCGATGTCGTCACCGATGCGGATCGTCTCGCCGACGCTGCGGGTGAGTGTGAGCACGGATACCCCTCCATGGGTGTGTGGTGGCCGTCCTTGGCAGGTGGTGCTGGCGCCCGACCTGCGGGCGCGTCCCGGCTGCACGATCGCACAGCCGTCGAATGGGTTATCGGCGCAGGGGCCGCCTGATCGGATGAGCGGGGTCCACGAGCACCACCTGGCGCGCCTGGTGGCTGGCCGGGTTGACCACCACGGGGGCGCGGAGGTTGGCCGTGGCCGCCGCGACGTCGCCGTCCGGCACCGTCACCAGGCAGAAGAGCCGCGCATCGGCGACGTCGCCCAGCCCGAGCTCGTCGCAGACGGCGTCGGGCAGGCGCGGGACGTAGTCGGGGAAGTACGCCGACGCCGGCACCGCGAGGAACCGCGGGCCGTCGGCGGCCACCGACTGCAGCCAGAACAGCCGGCCGCCGTCCTCGGCGGGGACCAGGACGTAGTCCCGGTAGCCGGGGAAGCCGGGCAACGGCTCCGACAGGCACAGCGCCTGCACCTGGATGGGGGTCGCTGCCGGCGCCCGCACGGGGGCGGGTGCGGGCGCCGGCAGGGTCCCGGGGCGGAGGGTCTCGGGCGGGAGCGTGAGGGTGTTCATCAGCGCAAGTAGTCCAGGAGCGTCGGCGAGATGGCCTTCGCCGTGGCGGCCAGGGCTGCCTCGTAGCCGACCTTCTGCATCTCGAGCTTCATGATCGTGTTCGGCAGGTCGACGTTCTCGGTCTCGCCGAGCTGGGCCTGGAGGCTCAGCGACCTGTCGAAGTTCATGAGCTCGGCGCGGTCGACGCGGGCGGACCGGGTGCCGATGTCCGCGACGGCCGTCGACATGCGCTGGATGGCGACGTCGAGGTCGGCGAGGTCGGTCTCGAGGGCCACCGGGTCGGTCGTGAGGTTCGTGGCGATCCGCTCGACGATGTCGAACAGGTTCGCGCCGTCGGGCCCGAAGGCCTCCGGGCCGGTGAGGTCGACCCGGACCTGCTCGCTCTCCGACACCCGCAGCTTGGTCTGCGGGCCGGCCATGCCGGCCCACGTGCCGTCGTCGTTGTACGCCTTCGCGTCCGGCGTCAGCCCGCCGAAGAGCGGACGGCCCTGCACCAGCGTGTTGGCCAGCGAGAGCAGGCCCTCCCGGAGGGAGGTCACCTCGGTGGCGAGGGCCTGCTGGCTGGCGTCGGAGACGGCGCCGGTGTTGAGGCCCTGGACGGTGAGGTCCCGGACCTTGCGGGTGGTGTCGAGCATCTCGCGGATGGTCGAGTCGCCCTGGTCCAGCCAGCTCTTGGCGTCGCTGATGTTGCGGGTGTGCTGGGCGACGGCGGCCTGCTCGCCGCGGAGCTGCATCGCCTTGTTGGTGCCGGTCGGCGAGTCCGACGGCGCGTTGATGACGCGGCCGGAGGTGAGCTGCTGCTGCAGTTTGCCGACGGCGTCGAGGTTGCGGTTGAGGCCCTGGAGGCTGGTGAGCGCGACGGCGCGCTGGGTGATGCGCACTCAGATCACCGCCCCACGAGCCCGGTGCGGTTGATGAGCACGTCCAGCGTCTCGTCGATCGCGGTCACCATCCGGCTGGCCGCGGAGTACGCGTGCTGGAAGGAGAGCATGTTGGTCATCTCCTCGTCGATGTTGACGCCGGCAACCGACTCGCGGGCCGCGTCGACCTGGGTCGTGATGACCGCCTGGATGTCCTGGTTGCGGATCGCGACCGCGGCCTGGACACCCAGACCGACGATCATCTTGCGGTAGGTCGCGTCGGTCCCGGCCGCGTCGTGGCGCATCTGCGCGATCTTGTCGGCGATGCCGTTGTCCAGCGCGGGGACGCCGCCGGTCGGTGCCACGGACGACGCGGCGATCTTCTTCGGGTCGGTGATGACGACGGCGAGCGTCGCGGCCGTCGTGCCGCTGAGGATGGCGCCGCCGGGGTCGCCGTTGCGGTCGAACCCGGTGGTGTGCACGGCGTTGAGGCCGGTCACCAGGCCGGCGGCGATGTCGTCGAGCTGCTTGCGGTACTCGGGGATCAGCGTCGTGAGGGCGCTGAGCTGCCCGCCGGCCGTGCCGCTCGCCGTGACCGGGTAGTTGCCGGCCTTGGTGACGATGCGGGGCATGTCCGTGGGGGTGACGAGCGCGGGGTCGGTCGGGCCCGCCACGGCCAGCTCGTTCGCGGAGCTCCCGCTGACCAGCGACATGCCGCCCACGACGACGTCCACCGAGCCGTACTCGCCGGGCCGGATGGTGGCGCCGATCTGGTCGGCGAGCTTCATGACCAGGAGGTCGCGCCGGTCGCTCAGGTCGTTCGCCGGGAGGTCGGCCTGCTTGGCCACCCGGATGGCCTTGTTGAGCTCGGCGACGGTCGCCGCGGCCGCGTTGACGTCCTTGACCAGGACGTCGAGGTTCTCGCGGGTCTGCCCCCACTGCGCGTCCAGGGAGGCGGAGCTGAACTGGATGCCACCGACCAGCGTCTGCAGCCGCTCGAGGACCTGGGTGCGCGGCGCGTCGGTCTTGGTGTCCTTGGCGACGTCGGCCCAGCCGTCCCACATGTCGGCGAGCAGGCTCTGGATGCCGGTGTCGCCGGGCTCCCGGAACGCCGTCTCCACCTGCTCGAGCGTGTCGGCCTCCACCACCAGGCGGGCGCTGTTCGCGTGCTCGGTGTGGCCGCGGCCCTCGAGGAAGGCGTCGCGGATGCGCATGACGTCGTCGGCGTTGACGCCGGCGCCGATGCCCGGGCTGGTGGAGAAGAAGGCGGGGACGACGCTGCCGCCGATCGCCTGCAGGTCCACCCGCTGGCGGGAGTAGCCCTCGGTGTTGACGTTCGCGATGTTCTGGCCGGTGACGTCCAGCGCCCGGCGCTGCGCCCAGAGCGCGGTGGTCGCCGCGTTGAGGCTGGAGAAGGTGCTCACAGGATCCCGTCCAGGGTGACGGCCCGGTGCGGCCCGGCATCGGTGCTGCGGCCGGTGGCGCCGTAGGTGCCGGCGCTGGGGGTCTTGACCTGGAGGAGGGCGTCGCTGATGGCGGACAGGCCTCCCTCGATCAGCTCCCGGTTGGTGTCGGAGAGGCTGCGCAGGTCGCTCACGAGGACCAGCAGGGCCTCGTGGTGCTTGGCGAACAGGTCGTTCCACGGCGCGGGCGCGGCGTCCGCCACCTGGCGGAGGGAGGGGTCGGCGCCGATGCCCAGCGAGGCCGCGATCGCCTCGGTCGCGGCGGCGCGCTCGACTTCGAGGGTGCGGAGCTGGTCGAGGACCACCTCGATCTCGTGGGCGATGCGGGCCAGCCAGCGGGTCTTGCCCGTGAGGATCAGGTACTGCTTCTCCTCGGCCTTGAACAGCAGCAGGTCCAGGAGTTCCTGCTCCCGCCACAGCAACGTCGACAGGTGCTGGTAGTCCACGTGTCCACCGCCCTTCCGTCGTCTCGCTCGGTCCGTCCGGCGGTCCTGCCGCGGCGCCGGTGACCGGCACGGGCTGGATCGCTCGTCGGACCTGCCATCGGCACCCCGGATCGGGCCCTCAAGCCGAAGCCGCAAGTCGCCGCTCAAGTTCGGCGAGCTTTTTGCCGAGGGGCGGTGCGGTGTGCGCCGCGGCCAGCCGAGAAGGAGGACGTGAGTGCAGCCCGTGCCATGGCGACCCGACGCCCCCCGCAGCAGCGGACCGCGCATGAGAGCCCGCGACCCGTGCACGACCGGTCGCCGCACGACCGGTCGCGTCCGGCCGCAGCGCCCCACCCGCAGCGGCTGCGGTCGCAGGCGGAGATCGACGCGCTGGTGACCGAGCACCTGCCGCTGGCGTCCTTCGCGGTCAACGCGGTGGCCGCCCGCATCTCCCTGCCCGGCCACGTCAGCCGGGAGGACCTCCTCTCCTGCGCACACGTCGCGCTGGTCGAGGTCGCCCGCCGCTTCGACCCGTCGGCCGGCGCCTCGTTCGCCACCTACGCGCTCGCCCGGCTCCAGGGCGCGGTGCTCGACGAGCTGCGCTCCGGCGACTGGGCCAGCCGGTCGGTGCGCGCCGCGGCCCGCCGCAGCGACGCCGCGGCCGACGCCCTCACCATCGCGCTCGGGCGCCCGCCGACGCGCGAGGAGCTGGCCGAGAGCCTGGGCGTCGCACGCAGCGAGCTCGACAACCTGCAGGTCGACGTCCACCGCGCGGTGATGGTGAGCATCGACGCCGAGACCGGTGCCGACGGCACCTCGCTGGACCTGCCCGACACCGGCGAGTCCCCCGAGCGCGCCGTCATGCGCACCGAGCGCGCCCGCTACCTGCACGAGGCGATCCGGGCGCTCCCCGACCGCCTCGACGAGGTCATCGAGCGCAATTTCTTCGGTGACGAATCACTCACCGACATCGCCACCGACCTCGGGGTGACCCTGAGCCGCGTCTCCCAGATGCGCGCACGGGCCCTGACCTTGCTGCACGCCGCCATGAGCGAGATCTGGGACGGCAAGGCGGTCCCGGCCGACGGAGGCGTCCGCGCCCGCAACCAGCAGCGCTCGTACGTCGAACGGGTCGCCGCCCGGTCGCCGATGCCGGCGGCCACCGCGTCGGCGACGGTCCCCCGCCCCCGCACCAGCTGGCCGCTCCCCGGCCGGGGGACGGCGGCGCAACCCGCCTGAGTGAACCCGGGCGAAAAAGAGGCCCCGTTCGCCTCAAGTCACAGCCGCCCCACGCCGTAACCAACAGTGCGACACCAGCACGGCCCGCAGCACGGATGCAGCGGGAATCCCAGTAAGACCCCTTCCAAGGAGGAAAACCATGGGTCTGCGCGTCAACACCAACATCGCGGCGCTCAACGCTTACCGCAACCTGTCCGTCACCGACGGCCAGATGAGCAAGTCGCTGGAGAAGCTCTCCTCCGGCTTCCGCATCAACCGCGCGGCCGA
>NZ_JBJGZL010000022.1:0-33421 GCF_054050495.1 Blastococcus sp. SYSU D00922 | reverse complement strand
GCGCCGCGACGTGCGGCGCCGCCACCCCTGCGCGGGTGCGCGCGAGCGGGCCTGTACAGTTGCTCCCGGCTCGGACGCACCAGACCGGGCACGCAAGGGGCTGTGGCGCAGCTGGTAGCGCACCACACTGGCAGTGTGGGGGTCAGGGGTTCGAGTCCCCTCAGCTCCACCCCGATGACCAGGCCGTTCTCCTCCGGGAGGGCGGCCTGAGTCGTCTCCGACCGCTCACGACCGTGTGCGTGCTCAGTTCCGCTCGACGCTCACGACCCCGGGCGCGTCTCGATCCGGAACGAGAGCAGATGGCGGTGGTGGGGCGGTCGTGACATCGGCACCCGACCCGATGCCCTCGGTGTCGGGGGTGAGCGCGGCCCGCACGTCCTCCTCGTCCTCGCGGGCGCGTCGGACGGCGGCCTCCAGCAGCCGGAGCTGGCGGTCCAGCGGCGCCTGCCGGTCCGGCGGTGCCACGCTCTTGAGGTCGGCCAGGGCCGCGCACAGCTTGCGGCTCACCTGAGGCTCCGACGCCCCCGCGAGGCGGATCTCGTCGAAGGCCAGCCGCACGTAGCCCTCCCAGCTCACGGTCCGCTCGAGAAAGCGCACCACGCCGTCCTCGTCGCGATGCTCGCCGGCGGGCAGGGGGCGGCCGGCGATCTGGCGCAGCAGGTCGTGCAGCCGGTGCAGCGCCTGGACCGCCGTCGTGGGGTCCTCGAAGGGCTGCGCGATCGACCGGACGGCGATGTCGACGAGCTTGCGGAAGCCGTAGGCGAGGTCCTCGGTGTGCACGCGCTCCGCCTCGAGGACGACGTGGCGCGTGACGTCGGCGTCCCGGAGCGCAGGGGCCGGGCGCCCGTCCGGACTCGTCGTCGACCGGCTAGCCGGGTGCACCCGGAACACGGGCGCACCCCCGACGACGAAGTCCCCGACCACGGGGACGAGCTCGAGCACGCAGTCCGCCCGCCTGGCCGCGGCGACCAGCGCGGGGCGGTCGACGCGGATCACGTTGCCGGGCTCGGTGGCGACGATCTCGTTCCTGCCGGCGGAGACGACGGGCGAGTCCCCGTGCTGGCGGACGATGAACTCGCGGCTGCGGTCGCCGACGAGGTCGATGAGCCCGGCGACCCGGAGCCCCTGACCGGCGTGGTGGACGAACAGGATCAGCACCACGATGCTGGCGAACACCAGGAGGTAGCACAGCAGCATCGACACGCCGGGCACGGTGCCGGTGTCGGAGCCGCGGACCTCGCGCATCGTCAGCACGCAGACCAGGAAGCTCGCGCCGAACAAGCCGATCGCCAGCTGGCTGAACCGGTCGTTGAGCAGCGCGCCGACGATGCGGGGCGAGAACTGGCCCATGGCCAGCTGGACGGCGACCAGGGTGACCGTCAGGACGAGCGACGTCAGCGACACCATGGCGGTGGCGAACGAGGACAGGATCGTCTGGGCGTCGGACGGTGTCCCCGTCAGGCTCTGCGGGACGAGCCGGTAGTCCGTGGCCCTGTCCAGGGCGAGCGTTCCGGCGACGACGAGGACTCCGGCGGCCAGGCAGCTGATCGGCAGCAGCCACATGCTCGTGCGGACGAAGTGCCGGAGCTGCATCGTGCTCATGCGACGGATGCCTGCGGGCGCGCCGCCCCGATGCACGACCCGTACCCGATCATCGGCTTCCCTCCGCGTCGACTCATGGCCTGGTGCGGCCGTGCCCGACCCGGCGACCTCGCGGAGCGCCCGGTCACCTCATGCAAATCGATGCCGGCGGGACGGCGCCATCGGCAGAACGGCCCATTCAGCCCCGGCAGGGCGACGGCACCAGGGGCACGTACAGGCCCTGGCGCTCGGCCCGCACGGCGGCGAGCGTCCTCGACGGCGCATCCAGCTTGACGAGGATGTGCTCCAGGTGGGCAGCGACCGTCCGCGGGGCCACGACCAGCGCCCGGGCGATCTGCTGGTTGGAGCACCCGTCGACCAGCAACCCCAGGACCTCCAGCTCGCGCGGAGTCAGCCCCCGCAGGTCCGTCACCGGGGAGAGGACGACGGTTCCGAGCAGGCTCGCCGTCGCTGCCGCCTCTGGACTGGCCAGCACGGTCACCCGGACGTGCCCGTCGGGGGCCTGGCGGCCCCCGCGCGGCCAGAGGAAGGACGCGAACACCTGGCCGTCGGCGATGTACGAGCGCGCGAGCTCGATGACCGGCGATCCCGGGGCGAGCACGGCGTCGCCGTCCATGCCGGGCAGCGGGCTGGTGCCGCCGTTGCGGCACAGCACCGTGCCCGCGGTCGCCCCCCGCACCACTCGCGCACCCGCGGCCAGCGAGCGCAGGGGGTCTATCCCGTGTGCCAGGACGCCGGTCATCTGCTGCAACCGGCGCCGCACGACCGTGGAGGGTGGCTCCTTGCCGCCGTGGAGCAGCGCCAGGAACCCCACGTGGCGCCCGCCTTTGTTGAACAGGGCGACGGAAAGGTTCTCGTGGAAGCCGGCGGGGATGAGGCACTCGGCCCAGGTCGGCAGGTCGGTGGCCGGGTAGGGCAGGTCGGAGACGCTCAACGGTGGGCGGGCGCGGTCGGCCCCTGTCACCTCGATGTCGTGCGCCGTCTCGGGACCGCTCATGTACTTCAGTACGCCGTCGTCGAGGTCCGTGCTGGCCAGGGAGGTGTAGCGGCTGCTCATCGGATCGGCGAGCGCCATCCACGCGGCGTCGAAGGGCACGACGCGGCGGAGCGACTCCAGCATCTGCTGCGATCGTTCCGGGACGGGGATGGGCGAAGCGGCGGTCTCCGCCAGTTCGAGGATCGGGGTCTTCTCCACGGGCACTCCCGGGACCGCAGCGCCGGCGTGACCGCTGGCTGTTCAACGGTGCCGACGCTTGCTGCCCGCGGCCCTCATACCGCCGAGGCGGACGGAGTATGCCCGTTCCGGATGTCGAAAAGTCGAGGTGGCCCTGAGGCAACGGCTAACGGTGCCTCCGGCGAGGTCGCGCGACCGCGGGCCGGTCACGGCGGCGGACGTCACCAGGCTCGACGTACTGCCCGGGCCCTCCCGTGCTGGGTGGCCGGGGCGTGCAGGACGCGCTGGGCGACCGCGGCCAGGCCGATGCCCACCAGGGCGGCGGCCGACGGCTTGGGCGACCAGCGCAGGGCGCCGACGGCCCAGCCGACGGGTGCGTCGAGCTGGCCATCGGATTCACGACGCCGTCCCGCCGTCACCGACCCCGGCGAGGTGCCCGCGAAGGCATCGAGCATCCCCCGGACGAAGGCGGTCATGTCCTGCGGGCCTCTGCTGGTGGTCAGGTTCCCGTCCTGGACGAGCTCCTGATCGAGCCAGGTCGCGCCCGCGTTCACCAGGTCGTCGCGGATCCCGGGCCAGGAGGTGAGGGTCCGTCCCTCCACGAGGCCGGCCGATGCGAGCACCCACGGTCCGTGGCAGAGGGTGGCGATCGGCTTGCCGCTCTCCGCGAACGCGCGGACGAACGCCCGTGCCGGAGCGGACTGGCGGAGGAGGTCGGGGTTGATGAAGCCACCGGGGAGCAGCAGCCCGTCGTAGTCGCCGGGATCGGCTGCGTCGACCGTCTTGTCGACTCGGACGCGGCTCGCCGGCATGTGCAGGTTCACCCCACGGATCCGCCCGCGGCGGAGCGACACGACGTCCACCGTGGCGCCGGCCGCCGTCAGGGCTCGCAGCGGAACGACCAGCTCCACCTTCTCGAAGCCGTCCGCCGCCAAGGCGGCGATGGTCCGGCCCTTGAGCCTGCGTCTGGTGCGCATGTCGTCCCCCTGTCGCTCGATGGTGAGAGGTCGCGGAGAGCTCGTCGGCAGGGGCGGCTGGGTCGTGGCGCACGGGAGCGAGCCGAGGTCGCCGACGGACTTCCAGCGCTCCGGCCCATCAGACGGGGTCCGGGAGCCGACGGGCATCGGCAGATCTGCCGATATTCCGGCGCTCCCCTGCGGGTAGTGCGGATGTGCGGTGGTCGCGGTCGAAGGCCGACGCAGAGCCAGGGCCGGTGATCAGAGCCGGCCGCCTGGGCGCCGCGAGGCGCCTCACGAGCCCCGGGGTCCGCGGCCCCAGGAGGGAATCCGATGCGAGCGATGGTCTACCGAGGTCCCTACAAGGTCCGGATGGAGGAGAAGGCCCGGCCGAAGATCGAGCACCCCAACGACGCCATCGTCCGGGTGCAGCTGGCCGCCATCTGCGGGTCCGACCTGCACCTCTACCACGGCATGATGCCGGACACCCGGATCGGGCACACGTTCGGCCACGAGTTCATCGGCGTGGTGGACGAGGTCGGGTCGTCCGTGCGGAACCTCTCCGTCGGCGACCGGGTGATGGTGCCGTTCAACATCTTCTGCGGCACCTGCTGGTACTGCGCACGAGGTCTGTACTCCAACTGCCACAACGTCAACCCGAACGCCACGGCCGTCGGCGGCATCTACGGCTACTCCCACACGACCGGCGGGTACGACGGGGGCCAGGCCGAGTTCGTCCGGGTGCCGTTCGCCGACGTCGGCCCGTCAAAGATCCCGGACTGGATGGCCGACGAGGACGCGGTCCTGCTCACCGACGCCACGGCGACCGGCTACTTCGGGGCCCAGCTCGGCGACATCGTCGAGGGGGACGTCGTGGTCGTCTTCGGCGCCGGACCGGTCGGACTCGTGGCGGCGAAGTCGGCCTGGCTGATGGGCGCCGGCCGGGTCATCGTCATCGACCACCTGGAGCACCGGCTGGAGAAGGCGCGCACCTTCGCCCACGCCGAGACCTACAACTTCACCGAGTACGGCGACATCGTCCTGGAGATGAAGAAGACGACGGACTGGCTGGGCGCGGACGTCGCCATCGATGCCGTGGGCGCGGAGGCCGACGGCAACTTCATCCAGCACGTCACCTCGTCCAAGTTCAAGCTGCAGGGCGGATCCCCGGTGGCGCTGAACTGGGCGATCGACTCCGTCCGCAAGGGCGCGACCATCTCGGTGATGGGCGCCTACGGCCCGCTGTTCAGCGCCGTCAAGTTCGGTGACGCGATGAACAAGGGGCTGACGATCCACACCAACCAGGCCCCGGTGAAGCGGCAGTGGCCACGGCTGTTCGAGCACGTGCGCAACGGTTACCTCAAGCCCAGCGAGCTGGTCACCCACCGGGTGCCCCTCGAGGACATCGCCGAGGGCTACCACATCTTCTCGGCCAAGCTCGACGGAATCATCAAGCCCCTCGTCGTCCCGACCGCGGCGTGAGCGACAGGAGAACCCGATGACCTACACACCGCACAAGCCCCCGATCGCCGAGTCACCCGACGAGCTGCGGGCGCGCATCCCCGGCTGGGGCGTCGACCTCGATCCCAAGGACCGGCCCTCGGTGCCGAAGCTTCAGTTCCAGGAGGACTTCACCGGCGCGCACTGGGAGTTCCCGGAGCGGCAGCCGGAGAAGTACCCACGGGAACGCTCGCCGGAGCACGGGATGCTCACCCCGGTCTTCGGGACCGCCCAGCCGCCGTCGGGCATCGCCGGTGTCATCCGCCGCTACGCCTACACGTTCAGCGAGGGCCGGACGGCGCACTGGCTGCTGCTCATCGCCGCCGACCGCGTGGACGCGTGGGAGCACCACCTGAAGTCGTTCCTCACGCTCCGCCCGGACAACCCCATCACCGAGACCGGGGTGAAGGCCGAGTTCACCCACCACGGCATCTCGTCCCGGTTCGGCCAGAACCGGACCGACGTGAAGCACCAGTGGATGGACCCGGTGATCGTCGGTGGCCCGTGGATCGCCGCGGCGGGGGTCGTCTACAGCGGGGCCCGGAGCGTGGCGAAGTCGCTGGCGCACGCGGGGTCGAACGGGCACAGGACGCTGCACTGAGCCGGGGCCCGACCGGAGGTTCTCGACATGGCCGGCACCGGTCCCGCCCCTCGCCACCCGGGTGGGAGTGCTCGGTCGCCCGGAGCCGTCGAGGGCGGCTGCAGCCCTGGACCCGCCTTGCCGTGCTGCAGCTGGGGGTACCGCACCGTTGTGAGGAGCAACCGGTGTTGCCCTGACGGAATACCTTGGTGGTGTGCCCGTTGCGGCATGGCCACGAGGACCCGGACGGACGATCTCGGCGGTGAACTGACCCGTGGAGCTGCGCCAGCTGCGCTACTTCCTCGCGGTGGCCGAGGAGGGACGCTTCAGCCGGGCTGCGCAACGGCTGCACATGGCCGCGCCGTCGCTCTCGCAGCAGATCCGTGCACTGGAGCGGGAGCTCCGGGTCCCCTTGTTCGAGCGCAGCCCGGAGGCGGTCCGGCTCACCCCCGCCGGCGTCGTCCTGGTCGACCGGGCCCGGGTCATCCTGGCCGAGGTGGACCGAGCCGTGACGGACGTGCGCGTCGCCGGAGCGGATGCCCGAGAGCGGCTGAACCTGCGGGTGGCCACCATGGCCGACCTCGTCCTGGACGGCCCGCTCCGGCACGCCGCGCTGGCGGTCGACGGCGTCCAGGTGTCCGTGAGCTCCAGCGGGGGAGACGACGCCCTCGAGGCCGTGCGCCAGGGGAGGGCGGACGCGGCGGTCGTCTGGAGCCGGTCCCACCGGCAGCGGGATCTGGCCGGCGTGGTCCTGGGCTCGGTCGTCCTCGGCGTCGTCCTCCCTCTCGCGCACGCGTTGAGCGGCGCGGCGAGCGTCCCGGTGACCGCGCTCGCCGGAGAGGTCCTGGTGATGTTCCCGCGCGAGCCGTTCGACGGGATCTGGGACCGCGCCGTGGAGCACGTGTTCCCCGCCGGGGCGGCGCAGGACCAGGTCGTCATCGAACCGGACCTGCTGAACGCCCCGGAGGCGGTTCTGCGCGCGGTCGGAGCCGGCACCGGCATCGCCCTGAGCATCCTCGGGCTGGTCGATCACCGGGGGATCGAGGGGATCGCCGTCCGGCCTCTCGTCCCGGCTCTGCGGTGGGACCTGGAGGTGGTCTGGCGGGAACCGGCGACCCCCGCGGTCCGCAGGCTCGTCGACTTCCTGGTCGAGTCCTCCACGGGTCCGCGGACCCTCGTCGAACCGGTCCCGGGCGACGGTCGGCGGCAGGTCGACGTCACGGCGTGAGGACGACCTTCTCGCAGCGGTCCTCCTTGTTCTTGAAGATGTCGTAGCCGTGCGGCGCCTCGGCCAGCGGCAGGCGGTGGGTGATCACGCGCGTGGGGTCGATCTCGCCCCGTTCGATGCGCTCGAGCAGCGGGCGCATGTACCGCTGGACGTGGCACTGACCGGTCTTCAGGGTCAGGGACCGGTTCATCCAGGAACCCGCCGGGAACTTGTCGATGAACCCGCCGTAGACGCCGATGACCGAGACGATGCCTCCGCTGCGGCAGGACATGATCGCCTGGCGCAGGACGTGCGGCCGGTCGGTCTCGGACCGGAGCGCCTGCTTGGCCCGGTCGTAGAGGTTCACGTGGGCCGCGCCGTGGGTGGCCTCCATGCCGACGGCGTCGATGCACTTGTCCGGGCCGCGGCCGCCGGTCAGTGCGAGCAGGGCCGAGCGGACGTCGGTGTCGGAGTAGTCGATCGTCTCGTAGCCCTGCGCCGCGGCCATCTCGAGCCGGTAGGGGACGTCGTCGATGGCGATCACCTTCGCCGCGCCCAGCACCCGGGCGGAGTCCATCGCGAACTGCCCGACCGGCCCTGCGCCCCAGACGGCGACGACGTCGCCGTCGGTGATCTCGCACATCTCCGCGCCCATGTAACCGGTGGGCAGGATGTCGGAGAGGAAGAGCACCTGCTCGTCGGAGAGGTCCGACTCGATCTTCAGGGGGTTGACGTCGGCGAGCACCACGCGGGCGTACTCGGCCTGGCCGCCGGCGAAGCCGCCGGTGAGGTGGGAGTAGCCGTAGATGCCGGCGACCGGGTGGCCGAACATCTTCTCGGCCACACCCGCGTTGGGGTTGGTGTTCTCGCAGCACGACCACAGCTGGTTCCGGCAGGCGGAGCAGGCGCCGCAGCCGATGGGGAAGGGGACGACGACGCGGTCGCCGACCCGGAGCTTGTCGCGATCGACGCCCGGGCCGACCTCGACCACCTCGCCCATGAACTCGTGGCCCATGACGTCGCCCTTCTGCATCGTCGGCACGTAGCCGTCGAGCAGGTGCAGATCCGAGCCGCAGATCGCCGTCGAGGTGATCCTGACGATGGCGTCGCGGCTGTTGAGGATCCTCGGGTCGGGGACGTCCTGCACCTCGACGGTGTTCGGGCTGACCCAGGTGTTCGCCTTCACGCCAGCGCCTCCTTCAGCTCCTCGTCGGTGAGCGGCTGGGCGGGGTGCTGCGGGAACTCCTCGCGGGCCTGCTTCCCCCGCGGGGCTCCGTCACTGCGGATCACCTCGCCGGTCTCCATGACCTGCTTGAACCGGCGCAGGTCGTCGTCGAGCTGCTGGGACGGCTCCTCGCCGAAGTACTTCGCCACAGCCTTGCCCAGGGCTCCGCCCGGCAGTTCGTAGCTCAGGAGCACGTACACCTCGGTGCCGCGCCCGCCCGGTGCGGGCACGAACCGGACCTGACCGGAGTTGGGCACGTCCGCGCCGTCGAGCGAGCGCCAGGCGATGCGCTGCCCGGGGACGTCCTCGGTGGTCTCGGCGTCCCACTCGACCGACTGCCCGAACGGTGCGCTGGCCTTCCAGTGGCTGCGGCGCCCGTCGGTGGGGCGAACCTCGTCCAGGTGTGCCATGAACGTCGGGAGCCGGTCGAGCTGCCGCCAGAAGGCGTAGACCTCCTCCGGTGGCCTGGTCACGGTCGTGGTCGAGGTCAGTTCCATCGGGGTCGGGCTCCCTCTCCGGAAGGACGGTGTCGATGCAGCAGAACGTCCCGGCCCCGGGCGGCGCCATCGGCAGAACGACCGATTGCCGGCACTCGCCGGCCGCGACGAGCGTGGAACGCTCCGGTGCAGGGCCGGTCCGCGCGGAACGGGTCAGCTCCCCCCGGTGACCCGCGGCGGGATGCGGACGCCGTCGCGCAGCGCCCGCACCATGGCCGCCGTGAGGTTGCTGGCCCGCAGCCCGACCAGGATCCGACCCAAGGAGCCGGCCACCGCCTCGGCGGAGACCTGGAGCGACCGGGCCAAGGCCGGGACGTCCGTGACGCCGTCGATCAGGAGGCCCAGCACCCGGAGGTCGAGAACGGTGAGGCCGTGCAGCTCCCCGGGTGGGGACAGGAGCACCGCGCCGCAGACGTGGTCGAGCTCCGGGCGCGCGACGTCGAGCGCGGTGACGCGGACGAGCCGCTCGCCGTCGGTCCCGGGTGCAGGGGCGAGGAACGAGGTGAACGCGCCGCTCTCCGCCAGCTCCTCGCGAGCGGTCCCGAGGATCGGTGAGCCCGGCGCCAGCAGGGGGTCCCTCGGCAGACCGGGCAGGGGCAGGACGTCACCTCCGCGGGTGAGCACGACGCCGGCGTCTGCGTCCTCGACGATCCGGGCCGTCTCGGCGACGTCCCTCGTCCGGTCCAGGTCGTCGGCGATCGCCGTGGTGACGGCCGCGAGGGCTCGTCGGTCGGCCTCTGCCGGCCGCGACGGGTCCGTCGAGAGCAAGCTGAGGAAGCCGACGTGCCGCCCGGCCGACGTGAACAGGGGAGCAGCCAGCCCCTGCCGGAAACCTGCCGGGAGCAGGTGGTCGGCCCACGCGCGGACCTCGGGCAGGGGGATCGGCAGCTCGCTGGCCAGGATCGGCCCCCGGTGCCGGTTGAGACCCAGCTGCTCCAGCTCCTCATCGGCCTCCGGTCGGCCGAAGTAGTCCCGGAGCGGCTCCACAGTGCCCGTGGTGGCCAGAGGGACGTGCCGGTGCCGCTCGGGATCGCGTGTCGCGAGCCAGCCGGCGTCGAACGGCAGGACCCGCTCGAGCCGCTCCAGGATCTCCGCGGCGCGATCGTGCACCGTCGCGGACGACGAGGTGACGTCGGCGAGGTCCAGTCCTCGCCCTCCCGGCAGCCTCGTGTCGCCCCCGCCCATGCGCGCCGCCCTCCCTCCGTACGACACCGCTACCCGGCTGCCCGACTGCGTGGCTCCAGAGTCGTCCACGGACCGGTGGACGGCATCGGGAGAGCGACCGATCCCGCCCGGGGATGCTCCGGGACAGGCCCGGCGGAGGCCGTCATCGCCTCCGTCGATGGTGGCCATCGAGGACGGGCGATCAATCCCGCGGCGCGGGCCGTCGACATCCGGATAGGGGCTTCCGACGGGGAAGCGCCGTCGGGACATCGCGAGGAGCTCTCGTGCGAGGACAGCGGCCGCACAGCGGCGGTGCGGGCCTGGGGGCCGCGCTCGGTGCCGCCGTCGTCGCCGTGGTCTGCCTCGTCGTGCGCCCCGACGTGCTCGGTGGGCCCGTGCCGGGCCTCCACGGGGCGGCGGTGGTCGTGATCGCCGCCGCGGGGTGGGCGACCGGCCGGTTCTCCCGGCCCGGCGCGGCGTCGGGTCGGCACGCGGTTGCCCGGGACCAGGTCGGGGAGGAGGTCGTCTGGGAGTGCGATGCGTCCGGCCGGCTCACCCATGCCGGGCCGCAGTGCCTCGAGCTCCTCGGCTACGCACCGGAGGAGGCCCGGTCGCTGTCGCTCCACGACATCACCCACCCCGACGAGCACGCCGTGCTCACCCACCTGCTCGCGGCCGGGCGGGGATGGCGGCGTCGTGCGTTCCGCTGCGTGACCAAGGCCGGTGACGCGGTGTGGCTGCGGAGCACCGCCGTGGCACGGACCGACGGTCAGGGTCGTTTCACCGGCCTGCTCGGGGCGTCCCACCCCGTCTGGGAGGCGCCGGCCGGCGATCCCGCGAGGACGTCGGCGGCGATCGTCCGGGTGCTCGCCGACGGCGCCGTGCGGACGGCGTTCCAGCCGATCGTCTCGCTGGCGGACGGCCGGGTGCTGGGAGTGGAGGCGCTGTCCCGGTTCGCCGTGGCGGACGAGGGACGTACCGCGGAGGACTGGTTCACCGACGCCGCGCGGGTCGGGCTCGGCGTCGACCTCGAGATCCACGCAGCCCTGCACGCGCTGCGCCAGGCGACCGCTCTGCCCGGGAACGCGTACGTGTCCGTCAACGTCTCCCCGGAGACGCTGCTGTGGTCGGGGTTCCCCGACGCGCTGCGGGCGGCTCCCGTCCCGCTGTCTCGGGTCGTCGTGGAGCTCACCGAGCACTCGCCGGTGGAGGACTACGACGCCCTCGAGCGGGCGCTCCGGCCGTTGCGGAGAGCGGGTCTGCGCATCGCCGTGGACGACGCGGGAGCCGGCTACGCCACCTTCCGGCACATCCTCCGGCTGGCCCCTGACCTCATCAAGCTCGACCGCAGTCTCATCAGCGGCATCGACGGCGACCCGGCACGGTGGGCGCTCGCCGGCGCCGTCGTGGCGCTCGCCCGCGGGATGCATGCCGTCGTCGTCGCCGAGGGGGTGGAGCGGCCCGAGGAGCGCGCGGCGATGCTGCGCCTCGGCGTCGACGTCGGCCAGGGATACCTGCTGGGCCGACCGAGCACCGAGGAGCGCGACTGGCGCCGTTGGCTGGACCCGGCCTCGTCGGCCCCGACGCGGCTCAGCCGGAGGTCGTGGCCGATGACGCGACCTGGCGTGCCGTGACCGGCCGGCACTGGTCGAGGTAGGCGGCGAGGAACGCGCGCCCCGCGGCCCCGCGGAGGGCGTCGTCCCGGGTGATGATCCCGAGCTCCCACAGCGGCGGGCAGGCCAGCGAGGCGGTCGCCACGCCGGCGAAGGTCTCGCGGTCGATGCAGGCGTAGGGGCCGTACGAGACCCCCATGCCGCGTTGCACCATGTTCAGCAGGGCCAGCCAGTCGTTGATCTCCAGCCGGACCCGGCGCCGCGGCGTGCGCTCCTGCAGCCACGAGTCGAAGAGAGCCCGGGCCCACCAACCGCGCGCCAGGTCGATGAGCGGCTCGTCGACGACGTCCGCGGGGTCCACGTCCCGTGCGCCGGCGAGCCGGTGGCCGTTCGGGCACATGACCGTCAGCGGGGTGCTGATGAGAGGGGTGAAGCGGAGCGCGGAGCCCAGCTGCGGGGTCCGCGGTCCGATCGCGAAGTCCACCTGGCCGTCGGTGACGAGATCCACCATCCCCTGCGCGCCCGCGGGCAGGACGTGCACGTCGACCCCCGGGTGCGCGGACTGGAACGCACGGATGGTCTCCGCGACGTCGACGACCCGGGGGACGGCCATCGCGGCGATGCGCACCGAGCCGCGGAGCAGGCCGGTGACCTCGGCGACCGCGTCGCGCGCTCGCTCGGTGTGGGTCAGGGCGGCACGGGCAGGTTCGAGCAGGGCGCGTCCCGCGTCGGTGAGCTCGGTGCCGCGGCGACCCCGGATGAAGAGTTCGGTGCCGAGCTCCCGCTCCAGGGACAGCAGGGACGCCGACAGGCTGGACTGCACCATGTACAGGCGGGCCGCCGCGGCGGTGAACGATCCCTCCTCGACGACGGCCAGGAAGTACTCGAGCTGCCTCAGCTCCACGGGTGCACCGTGACAGCGCGGGGGGAGGGCGTCGTCGTCGTCCGCATCGGTTCCTCTTCGTGCTCGGCGGCGCGGGAGGAGGAGACCCGCGCCGGTCCTGTGCCGCGGACCGTAGGGAGCCGCGACGGAACTCGCAGGTGTCGTGTCACGGCCGGTCCTCCGGGACCACGGGCGGTCGCCCGGCGGATCCGCCCTAGAGTCGAGCCATGGCATCGGGCGGGGGCGGGCCGGCTCGCCGGACCGGCCGCCGCCCGCTGGACCCGACGAAGGACGAGGCGATCACGGCGGCCGTGGTCGAGGTGCTGGCCCGCCTCGGCGCCGGCGGCTTCACCATGGACGAGGTGGCGCTGACCGCCGGCGTCGGCAAGGCCGCCATCTACCGGCGGTGGCCCAGCAAGACCGACCTGCTGGTCAGCTACACCGAGCGATCGATCGAGGGCACCCTCGACCTGTCGGACACCGGCTCGCTGCGGAACGACCTGGTGGCCCTGCTCACCTCGGCGGCCGCCCACTTCAACGGCCCGGCCGGGCGCGCCAACCGGGCGCTGCTGAGCGCGGTGCACGACGACCCGGCCCTGGCCGCCGCTTATCACGCGGGCCCGGTGGCCCGGTGGGCCGCGGCCTTCGACGAGGTGCTCGGGCGTGCCGTGGGACGGGGGGAGATCGAGCCCACGGGCGGCTCGTCCCTGGCCGCCGAAGCCGGCGCGGGGATCCTCGTCCAGCGCTGGCTGCTGCTGGGAGCCCACATCGACGAGGAGCTCGTCACGGCCGTGGTGGACGACGTGGTGCTGCCCCTCCTCCGCTACCGCGGCGGGGGCCGCCTACCCGACGTACCGACGCCGGGAGAGCCGTCGTCCGAACGTTGAGGCGACGACGTCGGCCGTCAGCCGGCACCCACGCGGGCAGTCGAACTCGACCGGTTCCCCGTCGAGCCAGCCCACGGCGGCGGACCGCCCGCAGCCCGGACAGGTCTCCCAGGTCACGTGCTCGCTCATCGTCGATCCTCCCGCTGCGGCGACGGTCGCGGCGGTCGAGGTGCGCGACGGCCGGCTCCCGACCAGGTTCCTTCCGGTCGGGCCGCTGGTAAATGTCGCCGTTCCGCTGGCCGGCATCGACGGCATCGATGGCTCGTGGGGAGGACCGTCCCCCGCTGCGGGCGTCCCGGGACGGGCCTCGTCGGCAGGATGACCGATGGAGATGCCGCGCCGTGGCGGGTGGCATGGGGGGACCACACCCACTCCCGGGACGGACGATCGATGACCAGCGGATTCTTCCCAGGCCCCTACGGCAGCCCCTTCGACGACTTCTTCGCCCGGTACATGGGTGGCTCCCGCCAGCCGCGGCAGCGCGTCGACATCACCCAGTTCCTGAGCGAGCAGGCCAGGGAGCTGGTGAACGCGGCGGCCCGCCGGGCCGCCGAGGTGGGCAGCCCGGACCTCGACACCGACCACCTGCTGTGGGCGATGACCGACGAGGAGACCACCCGGCACCTGATCGGCCGCGCGGGCGCCGACCCCGCGCAGTTGCGTGCGGACCTCGACGGCCTGGCGCGTCGTGGCGAGCCGCGCGGCGAGACACCGGCGCTCACCCCGGCGGCCAAGCGCGCCCTCCTGGACGCCCACCAGATCTCCCGGGCGCTCGGTTCCACCTACATCGGTCCCGAACACCTGCTGTTCGCACTGGCGGTCAACCCCGACTCGCCGGGCGGGCGGCTCCTGCGCCAGCGGGGCGTCACACCGGAGACCCTGCAGCAGGCAGCCAGCGGTGCAGGTGGCGGGCAGGGGGCAGCCGGCCGGCCTCCGTCGAGCACCCCGACGCTGGACGAGTTCGGCCGCGACCTGACCGCGATGGCCCGCAACGGGGAGATCGACCCGGTGATCGGCCGGGAGCAGGAGATCGAGCAGACCGTCGAGGTGCTGTCCCGGCGACGCAAGAACAACCCCGTGCTCATCGGTGAGGCCGGCGTCGGGAAGACCGCGATCGTGGAGGGGATCGCCGCACAGATCGTCGACGGCGACGTCCCGGAGACGCTGCGCGGCCGCCGCGTGGTGGAGATCGACCTGACCGGGCTGGTCGCCGGAACGCGCTACCGCGGCGACTTCGAGGAGCGGCTGAAGAAGATCATCGACGAGATCCGCGAGCACCGCGACGAGGTCATCGCGTTCATCGACGAGCTGCACACCGTCGTGGGCGCGGGGGCGAGCGAGGGCTCGGGCGGCGCCGGCAACATGCTCAAGCCGGCCCTGGCCCGCGGTGAGCTGCACATCATCGGGGCCACGACGCTCGACGAGTACCGCCGCAACATCGAGAAGGACGCCGCGCTGGAGCGCCGGTTCCAGCCGGTCCTCGTCGCGGAGCCGAGCGTCGAGGACACGGTGCAGATCCTGTGCGGCCTGCGCGACCGCTACGAGGCCCACCACCAGGTTCGGTTCTCGGACGAGGCCGTGGTCGCGGCAGTGGAGCTCTCCGACCGCTACATCACCGACCGGCACCTGCCGGACAAGGCGATCGACCTCATCGACCAGGCGGGCGCACGGGTGCGCCGCCGGGTGAAGACGCCCCCCACCGACCTGCGCGGACTGGAGCAGGAGGTCGAGCGGCTGCAGCGGGAGAAGGACCAGGCCGTGGCCGCCGAGCAGTACGAGCGGGCCTCCCAGCTGCGCGACCAGGTCGCCGAGGCCCAGCAGCGGCTCGAGCTGGCCCGGGACGGCGGCGGTGAGGGTGCGGGTGGGTCCGGTGTTCCGGAGGTCGGTGTCGAGGACATCGCCGAGGTGGTGTCCCGGGCCACCGGCATCCCCGTCAGCCAGCTCACGGAGGAGGAGATGGCGCGGCTGCTCGGCCTGGAGCAGCGGCTGCACGAGCGGGTGGTCGGGCAGGACGAGGCGGTCGAAGTCGTCGCGGAGGCGGTCCGGCGCAGCCGGGTGGGGCTGGGCGACCCCGACCGGCCGATCGGCAGCTTCCTCTTCCTCGGGCCCACCGGCGTGGGCAAGACCGAGCTGGCCCGCGCCCTGGCCGAGGCCCTCTTCGGCGACGAGGACCGGATGATCCGGCTGGACATGAGCGAGTTCCAGGAGCGGCACACGGTCAGCCGGCTGGTCGGGTCCCCGCCCGGCTACGTCGGCTACGAGGACGCCGGGCAGCTCACCGAGGCGGTGCGCCGCCGTCCCTACTCCGTGGTGCTCCTCGACGAGGTCGAGAAGGCCCACCCCGACGTCTTCAACACGTTGCTGCAGGTGCTCGACGACGGCCGGTTGACCGATTCCCAGGGCCGGACGGTCGACTTCCGCAACACCGTGATCATCATGACCAGCAACCTGGGGTCGGAGGCGATCGTCAACGCCGGCCGCGGCCCGCTCGGCTTCACCGGCAACGGCACCGCCGGCGACGACCTGCGCAGCCAGGTCATGCGCCGGCTGCGGGAGTCCTTCCGGCCGGAGTTCCTCAACCGGATCGACGAGATCGTGGTGTTCCAGCAGCTGGACAGCACCCAGCTGGAGCGGATCACGGAGCTGCTGCTGGACGAGACGCGGCGGCGGCTGCGCGCGCAGGGCATCGAGGTGGAGTTCACCCCGGAGGCGGTCAGCTGGCTCGCCGAGCGGGGGTTCGAGCCCCAGTTCGGCGCCCGCCCGCTGCGCCGGGCCATCCAGCGCGAGGTGGACAACCGGCTCTCCCGGCTCATGCTCGACGGCCGGCTGCGCAGCGGCCAGCGAGTGCGCGTCCTGGTCAGGGACGGCGACCTGGACGTCGAGGTGGCGGAGACGCAGGAGGCCGCGACCGCGCCGGCGTGAGCGGACGTGCCCGGGGCGACGTGTGCCGGGCACGGCGACGGCCCCGCAGTCGGCGACTGCGGGGCCGGCCTGGTCAGGTGGTCAGACGAGCCCCTCGTTGTGGGGCTCGATGCTGGCCGACGGATCCACCCCCTCGTCGGCGGCCGGCTGCACGGGGCCCTCGCCGGGCTCGGAACCGGAGCCTGCGGCGGTGTTCCGGGAGGACCGTTCCGGGTCGGTCACGTCCGTGGTCGTCGGCGCCTGACCGATGCGCTTGGCGGCGTCTCCCGTCCCTGTCTCCTCGAGCTCTGACTCGCTCACCACTCCTCCATCCGGTGTCGTCCGTCGCTGGTGATCAGGTACTGCGTTCCTCGGCCTCGAGGCTCCTGGGAGGCCCTTCGGGCCTACGTCGGTCCGGGCACGAGCCGGGCGAACTCCGCGCCGAGCTGGGCGAGCACGTCGTCGAACTCACCGGGCTCCACCGCCTGCCGGGTCGTGGTGAGGACGGCGACCATCCCGTCGCGCGCCTGCTCCTCGGGCACGCCCGCCATCCGGGCGACCCGCAGGGCGAACTCCTCGGGGCCGAAGGGCTGTGCCTCCGGCTCCGGCGGGATGAGGTCGGCCTGCAGCTCTCCCGGCAGCTGGGCACGGAGGTCGTCGGCCTCACCGGCGGTGAGCCGCTCGGCCAGCACGCGCAACGTCGCGTGCACCACTGCCTCCGTCTCCTCGCGGCGGCGCCCGCCCCGGATCTGCACGGACGAGACGAAGTCGTCGTACTGCACTGCTCCTCCTCGTTCCAGGGACCAGGCGCGGCTGGCTCCGGCCGGTGCTCCCAACCTGCGGGATGCCGCCGGGGAAGACCATCGGCAGACCTGCCCATGTGCGCGCTCCGTCCGGCTACCGGTGCGGCACCCGGGTAGCCCTCCCGCGGCGCCGGCACGGTGTCGGGGCCGCCGTCCCGGGGAGGACCACCATGCGAGTCGAGGAGCTGTCGGGCGAGGACGCCGCCGTCTACCGAGCCGTCGCCGAGGCCGAGGTGGGCGCCGGCGCTCCGCACCTGCAGGACATCGCCCGCCGCGCCGGCCTGGACCTCGAGCGGGCACGCGCCGCCGTCCACCGGCTGCTGCACACCGAGCCGAAGATCCTGCGCGAGGTGCCCGACGCGAGCCCGACCGAACTCGGACCGGTGTACGAGCTGGCACCCCGCACCTGACCACGGCCCCCGGATGGGCATGTCTGCCGATATCGGGTGCCGCGCTCGGACGGGTGCAATCGGGGTCCCGGCCCGAACCCGGCGTCGGCACCCACCCGGCACGAGGAGGCAGCGTGAAGGCAGTCGTGTACGACGGACCCCGCCAGGTCAGCGTCAAGGACGTCCCGGACGCGCGGATCGAGCGATCGACCGACGTCCTGGTCCGGATCACCTCGACGAACATCTGCGGCTCCGACCTGCACATGTACGAAGGGCGGACCGACTTCGAGACCGGCCGCTGGTTCGGGCACGAGAACATGGGCCACGTCGTGGAGGTCGGCGACGGGGTCGACAAGGTGAAGGTCGGCGACTGGGTCGTCCTGCCGTTCAACATCGCCTGCGGTCACTGCAAGAACTGCGAGCGGCAGCTCACCAACTACTGCCTGACCGCGCAGCCGGAGCCGAAGATGGCCGGCGCCGCGTACGGCTTCGCCGACATGGGCCCTTGGGCCGGTGGGCAGGCGGAGCTGCTGCGGGTGCCCTGGGGTGATTTCAACTGCCTGCGTCTGGGGGAGGACGCCGAGCAGCGCCAGACCGACTACGTGATGCTCGCCGACATCTTCCCGACCGGCTACCACGCCACCGAGATGGCGGGCGTGAAGCCCGGCGACCAGACGGTCATCTACGGCGCCGGACCGGTCGGGCTCATGGCCGCGCTCTCGGCCACCATCCGGGGGGCCGGCAAGGTCATGGTCGTCGACCGGCATCCCGACCGGCTCAAGCTGGCCGAGTCCATCGGCGCGATCGCCATCGACGACTCGAAGGTCGACCCGGTCGAGGCAGTGCTCGAGCGGACGATGGGGCTGGGCGCGGACAACGGCTGCGAGTGCGTCGGCTACCAGGCGCACGAGCCCGACGGGCAGGAGCAGGCCAACCTCACGATGAACCGGCTGGTCTCCTCGGTGCGCTTCACCGGGACGATCGGCACGGTCGGCGTCTTCGTCCCGCAGGACCCCGGGGCCAGCGACGAGCTGGCGAAGCAGGGCAAGCTCGCCTTCGACTTCGGCATGTTCTGGTTCAAGGGCCAGCACATCGGCAGCGGTCAGGCGCCCATCAAGAAGTACAACCGGCAGCTGCGCGACCTCATCGCCGGCGGCAAGGCAGAGCCGTCGTTCATCGTCAGCCACGAGCTGCCCCTCGACCGCGCGCCGGAGGCCTACGAGCACTTCGACAACCGGGACGACGGCTGGACCAAGGTCGTGCTCCACCCGGCGATGGCGGGTGCCTGACATGGCCACGACGTTGAACGGGCGGCGGGTCGCCATCCTGGCGGCCGACGGGGTGGAGCGCGTCGAGCTGGAGCGGCCTCGTCAGGCGCTGGAGGACGCAGGTGCGCGGACCGACCTGCTGTCGATCCACGACGGCGAGATCCAGGCGCGCAACAACGACCTGGAGGACGCCGGCACCTTCGGGGTCGATCGGCTGGTCGGCGCTTCGTCGGTGGACGAGTACGACGCCCTGCTGCTGCCGGGCGGCACGGTGAACCCGGACCAGCTGCGCATGCAGCCGACGGCGGTCGAGTTCGTCCGGAACTTCGTCCAGTCCGGCAAGCCGGTCGCGAGCATCTGCCACGGGCCGTGGAACTTCGTCGAGGCCGACGTCGCGCGAGGACGGCGGCTCACGTCGTTCCCGAGCATCCGCACCGACCTGCGCAACGCCGGGGCGGAGGTGGTCGACGAGCAGGTCGTCACCGACGGCAACATCACGACCAGCCGATCGCCCGACGACCTGCCGGCCTTCTGCGAACGCATCGTGCAGGAGTTCGCGCGGGCCCCGCAGCCCGCCTCCGCGGGCGGTCGGGCATGACCGGCTCCATCGGCAACGTGGCCTCGCTCGCCGCCCGCGCCGGGGGGAGCGTCGTCCGCCAGGTGCGGTCGGCCATCGACCCGTCCGCTGCCCGGCCCGCCGGCGCCGGCGGGCCGGCGTCCGGGTGGCTCGCGGTGACCGTGCTCCGCGAGCCGGCCGACGTCGACACCGCGCAGCTGCCGGCACCCCTGGCCGAGTACGGCGACCGGATCGAGGTCCGGGTCCGCCCGGCCGCGGGCGGCAAGGGGACCGAGCTGGCGGCCCGGCTGCGCGACCGGCCGGCGTCCGGCACCGCCCTCGGCCGCCTCAGCGGCAGCGATCCGCAGGCCGACCTGCGGTCGGCGCTGCGCCGGGCCAAGCAGCTCATCGAGGTGGGTGAGGTGCTCGCGGTGGACCCCGCCCCCCACGGCAAGCGGTCGGCGACACCCGGCGGCGTGCTCCTGGAGGCGTGGACCAAGGTGGCGCCCAAGGCAGGTGTGCGGTGAAGGCGGTGACCTGGCGGGGGGTCAACGAGGTCGGGGTGGAGGACGTCCCCGAGCCGACGATCCTCAACGACCACGACATCATCCTCGAGGTGGGCCTGTCGGTGACCTGCGGCTCCGACCTCCACCTGCTCGGCGGCTACATCCCCGCGATGCGGGCCGGTGACGTGCTCGGGCACGAGTTCATGGGCACGGTCGCCGAGGTGGGTCCGACGGTGACCAAGCACCGGGTGGGTGACCGCGTGGTGGTGGTCTCGTTCATCGGCTGCGGGCAGTGCTGGTACTGCAAGCAGGGGCTGTGGTCGCTGTGCGACAACGGCAACCCGAACCCGGGGATCACCGAGGCGCTGTGGGGCCAGTCGATCGGCGGCTGCTTCGGGTACTCCCACGCGATGGGTGGCTGGGCGGGTAGCCACGCGCGCTACATCCGCGTGCCCTACGCCGACAACGGGGCCTTCGCCATCCCGGACGGCGTCTCCGACGAGCGGGCGCTGTTCGCCTCCGACGCGGCACCCACCGGCTGGACGGGGGCGCACCAGGCCGGGGTCCAGGCGGGCGACGTCGTCGCGGTGTGGGGTGCCGGGGGAGTCGGCCAGATGGCCGCCCGCGCCGCCATGCTCATGGGAGCCGAGCAGGTCGTCGTCATCGACAGGTACGACAACCGGCTGGAGCAGGTGCGCACGCACATCGGGGCCGAGACCCTCGACTACGAGCAGGTCGACGTCCCTGCGGAGCTGCGCGAGATGACCGGCGGCCGGGGACCGGACGTCTGCATCGAGGCGGTCGGCATGGAGGCGCACCACCCGGGGCCGCAGTACCTCTACGACCAGGTCAAGCAGCAGATGCGGCTGCAGACCGACCGGCCCACGGCGGTGCGTGAGGCGATCTACGCGTGCCGCAAGGGTGGGACGGTGTTCACGCTGGGCGTCTTCGCCGGTCTCGTGGACAAGTTCCCCCTCGGCGCCGTGATGAACAAGGCGCTCACCCTGCGCGGCGCCCAGCAGCACGGGCACCGCTACGTCCCGGACATCCTCGAGCTGATGAGCCGGGACGAGGTGCGGACCGAGCACCTCGCCACCCACGTGATGTCCCTGGACGACGGGCCGAAGGGCTACCGGATGTTCAAGGAGAAGGAGGACGGGTGCGTACGTGCCGTGTTCCGCCCAGGTGGCTGAAGCGCCGACGGCCGGTCCGCACCGGTCCACCGAGCCACGTCGGACGGTGGACCGGAGCCGGGCCGTCGCCGGCCCGGTGCGGGGCGACCGGGTGACGGTCGCGGACGACAGGACGGCGGTGGAGGCCGGCAGCCGGACCACGATCCTGTCGTGGCGTCGCCTGCTGATCTGCCTCGCCGGCGGTCTCGTCGCGGGCGGACTGGCCGTGGTCGCCGGCGTCCCGGAGGTCTCGGTGCTGGCGGGCTGGACGCTGGCCGCCGGTGGCCTGCTGTTCTGGGTGTGGCGGATCAGCTGGCCGCGCGACGCGGCGGGGACCAAGCGGCTGGCCGAGGAGGAGGGGCGGACGCGCGTCACGGACACGGCCGTGCTGGGTGCCGCGGTCGCCAGCCTCGCGGCCGTCGTCGTGGCGCTCGTCCGCTCCAGCTCCGGGGACGCCGTCGGCGTCGCCACCGTGGTGCTCGGCGTCCTGGTGGTGATCCTGTCGTGGGCGCTGGTCAACACGGTCTTCGCGCTCAAGTTCGCCCGCCACTACTACTCCGGCGGCGACGGCGGCATCGACTTCGGCCAGGAGGAACCGCCCGCCTACAGCGACTTCGCCTACCTCGCGTTCACGCTCGGGATGAGCTTCGCGGTACCGGACACCCAGGTCGAGGAGACGTCCATCCGCAAGGTCGCCCTCGGGCACGCGCTGCTGTCCTACCTGTTCGGCACCGTCGTCATCGCGGTCGCCGTCAACCTGGTCACCAACCTCGGGCAGCAGGGGTAGCCGCGGGCCGCCGGGTCAGGCTCCGCCGCGGGCGTGCACCTGGCTGTGGACCCAGCCGATGAGGCAGTACAGGGCGGCGTGGCCCTCGGGGGAGGCGTACTGCTGCTCCGCACGCGCCGCCTCGAGCAGCTCGGCGCTGTCCACGGAGCCCTTCCGGTAGAAGCGCTCCATCACCTTGCCCGACGTGGTGGGGCTGCGGAACAGGCCGGCGATGCCGAGCGCGGTCGCGTCGGACACGGCCAGGGTCACCGGCGGGTGCTTGAGGGCGCCGCGGCGCTCCAGCACGTCGGAGACCTCGGCCGCGACGGCCAGGTCCCCCGAGGCAACGGCCCTGTTGCTCACGATCACGAACGGTCCCCCATGTGGTGCGCGGTGCATCTCTCCGAGACCTGGATCGGCACGGGATCGGCCGTTCTGAAGTCGGCGGGGTGCGTTCTTGCGGATGCCTTGCGCTTTCCGTGCCGGAACCGTGCGCTTCGCCGGGCACGGTCGAGTCGTCGCCGGGTGGAGGTCGCCCGGCCCTCGCACCAGAGGAGCTCCACCGTGCAGAACGCAAGCGTTGCCGCTCCGGCCCGGCGCCGTACCGCGGCGAAGGTCGTCGCGTCCCTCGGCATCGTCAGCGCCACCGTGGCGATCGCCGGCCTGGGCACGTTCGGTTCCTTCACCGAGACCACCGCCCCCGTCGAGACGAACGTCGAGACCGGCACCGTCTCCATCCGCCTGTCACCGGCCGCCACGTACGCGAGCGTGCCGGTGAGCACCGGTGGCTTCATGCCCGGTGACAGCAGCGCGACCCCGTTCGACCTGGTCAACGACGGTGACGTCGCCTGGGACTCGCTGACCTTCACGTCCTGGGCGACCAGCTCCAGCCTGCTCGACACCGACCGGGTGCACGGCCTCCAGCTGACCCTGGAGTCCTGCCCGACGGCCTGGACCGTCGTCGGCAGCGGCTACGCCTGCGGCGGTCCGGTCCGGGAGTTCTACTCCGGGCCGATCATCATGGACGACGCCCTCGCCGGCGCCGCCAGCCTGCAGCCCGGTCAGGTCGACCACCTGCTGGCCACGATCGACTTCCCGTCGACGGCGGGGGAGGCGCACAAGAACAAGCAGAGCCAGCTGGCCTTCAGCTTCACCGCCGTGCAGCGCGACGGCGCCGCCCGCTGATCAACCGCACCGGCACCGCGGGGCGTCCTCCCACCCGGAGGGCGCCCCGCCGTCGTCGTGGCCCCGAGTGTCCGCGCAGGTCAGGCGGGCCTACGGTCGGGACATGGACTCCCACAGCAGCGCGGGCACGACGTCGATCGTGGTCATGGGGGTGTCGGGCTCGGGGAAGTCGACCGTCGCCGCCGGCCTCGTGGAGCAGCTGGGGTGGGAGTTCGCGGAGGGCGACGACTTCCACCCCCGCGAGAACGTCGAGAAGATGCGCAGCGGCACACCGCTGGACGACGACGACAGGTGGCCGTGGCTGCGCCGGCTCGCCGACTGGATCGGGGAGCACGAGGCTGCCGGGAAGTCCGTCGTCGTCACCTGCTCGGCGCTGAAGCGCAGCTACCGGGACCTGCTCCGCGAGGGCCATCCCTCGGTCTGGTTCGCGCACGTGACCGCCGATCGCGAGCTGCTGCGCGACCGGGTCGAGCACCGCAGCGGTCACTACATGCCGTCGTCCCTGCTCGACAGCCAGCTGGCGACCCTCGAACCCCTGCAGGACGATGAATCCGGCGCCGCCATCTCGGGGGCCGGGGCTCCCGAGGACGTCGTCCGGCAGCTCCTCGCCGCGCTCCGTACCGAGCGGGGCGTCCACCCCGAGAGCCGGGAGTGATGGAGACGCTGATCTCCGTGGTCGGCCTGCTCGCTGTCCAGGGCCTGTCCGTCGTCGTCTAGCGCTGCGCGTCCGCTGCCGGTTGCGTGCTTCCGGAGCCGTTCCGCTGGGCATGCACGTGCCCACTCGCGCACCGCGCGGGACGGGGAACGGGGAAACAGCAGATGAGCTCGATCGGTGCAGCGCGGGGGTCCTCCGCCACGGGGTTGTACGGCAGCGAGGTGGGGAGCCGGCCGATCCGGGCGGCGGTCACCGAGTTCACGGGGACGGCGATCCTGGTCTTCGCCGGCACGAGCGCGGCTGTCGCGAGCGCGGTGAGAGGCGACGACGTCTTCGACACCCTGGCCGTCGTCCTGGCGTTCGGGGTCACCCTGGTGGCGCTCGTGGCCGCCTTCGGTCACGTGTCCGGCGCTCACCTGAACCCGGCTGTCACCCTGGGGCTCGCCGCCACCGGCCGCTTCCCCTGGGCCGCGGCCGGTGTCTACGTCGTCGCCCAGCTCGCCGGCGGGCTCGCCGGTGCGGCGGCCACCTGGCTGAGCTACGGCGGCCGGGCCCGGAGCGAGGCGGCGCTCGGGGCCACCGTGCCGGCAGACGGCGTCTCGGTGGGCCGCGCGTTCGTCGTGGAGCTGCTGGTCACCTTCGTGCTGGTGCTCGTGGTGGTCTCGGTCGCCACCGACGACCGCGCGGAGAGTGCGATCGCGCCCGTGGCGGTGGGGTTCGCCCTGGCAGCGGGCATCTTCGTCGCCGGCCCGCTGACGGGTGGCGCGGTCAACCCGGCGCGGGCGTTCGGGCCGGACCTCCTGGCCGGCGAGGTCGGCTCGCTCTGGCTCTACCTGGTCGCGCCCACCGTCGGCGGGATCCTCGCCGCGCTCCTCTACGACCGGGTCCTGTCCCCGGCCGAGCCGCCGGAGTAGGAGTCCGGCCGCGGTCCGGGGGGTCCGCTCGTCGGGCCACCCGGTCACCCGGACGGTGCTCCCTCCGCCGCTCGCCCTGCCGCACCGGCCGGCGGCTGGCAGGCTGAGCGGTCGGACACCGACAGCACGGGAGGAACGTGGAACCGCACAGCCGCCTGCTCGGGGACCGGTACGAGCTCCTGGTGCCGTTGGCCAGCGGGGGGATGGGCCGCGTCTGGCGGGGCCGGGACACCCTGCTCGAGCGGCCCGTGGCGATCAAGGTCCTCCGCAGCGAGTTCAGCGCCGACCGGACGTTCCGTGCCCGGTTCCGTGCCGAGGCGCAGCACACGGCCGCCCTCCACCACCCCGGCATCGCCTCCGTCTTCGACTACGGGGAGGCGGTCCTGGACGGGGAGGCCCTCGCCTACCTCGTGATGGAGCTGGTCGAGGGGGAGACGCTGTCGGACCTGCTGGAGCGGGAGGGGCGGCTGGACGCCGCGCGCACCCTCGACCTCCTGCGGCAGGCCTCCTCCGCGCTGGCCGCCGCGCACGCGGCGGGTGTGGTCCACCGCGACGTCAAGCCGGGGAACATCCTGGTGCGACCCGACGGCGTCGCCAAGATCACCGACTTCGGGATCGCGTGGTCGGCCTCCAGCGTGCCGCTGACCCGGACCGGCCAGGTGATCGGCACGGCGCACTACCTCTCGCCGGAACAGGCGGCGGGCGGCCAGGCCTCACCGGCCAGCGACGTCTACGCCCTGGGCGCGGTCGCCTACGAGTGCCTCGCCGGGCGCCGGGCCTTCGACGGCGAGAACTCCGTGCAGGTCGCGCTGAAGCAGATCCGGGAGGAACCGGCCCCGCTGCCCGCGGACGTCCCCGCGGGGGTCCGGTCGCTGGTCGAGAAGGCCATGGCCAAGGACCCCGCCTCCCGCTACCCCGACGGCGCCGCCCTGCGGGCCGCCGTGGACGCCGCCGCGGACCCGTCCGCCACCGCCCCGATCGGCGCGGTCGGCCGGACCGGGACCGCGGTCCTCCGCGTGCCGGCGGCGGCGACCCCGCCCGCGGCGGTGCGCCGGCGCCGGCTGCCCCTCCCGTTGCTGGCGGGCGCGGGCGCCGCCGTGGTGGCGATCCTGCTGGCGGTCCTGCTGCTGAACGGGCTCGGCGGGACCTCCGGGGAGACACCGGCGCAGGACGCCACCACCAGCGCCCCGCAGACGCCTCGGACGGTGGCAGTCGCGGCCGCCGACCTCGTCGGCCGGCCCGTGGACGACGTCCAGGCGGAACTGGTCGCCGCCGGCCTGCAGGTCGACGTCGTCCCCGTCGAGTCCACCGCCGTCGCGGCCGGGCTCGTGACCGCCGCGTCGCCGGAGGGCGACCTCGCGCCCGACGCGCTCGTCACACTCTCCTACGCCGTCGCGCCCGTTCCGCAGCCCGAGCCGAGGCCGGGGCCGGGCAACGGGCCGGGCGGCGAGGAGGACGGGCCCGGCGGCGGCAAGGAGGACGAACCCGACGGCGACGGCGACGGAGGCCCCGGCCGCGGCAAGGGCCGCGACGACTGACCGCCGTCCGCAGGGCTCAGCCCTCGTCGGGGGCCGGCTCCTCGGGAACCCGGCGGTCGGCCGCCGACCGGCCGTTGTCGACGCTCCGGTCGTACTGCCGCCGCTCCACCCGGAGGGTCTGGTTCCGCACGGTGGTGGCGTGGTCGGCGATCTCCGCCGTCCCTCCCGCCAGCCGCTTCTGGACGACGGTGAGCGCGGCCCGGTGGTCGCGGATCGAGAGCAGCACCTGGTCGAAGCTCTCGCTCACCACGTACTTGGTGCCGTCGACCAGGTGGACGACGGTGTCGGGGTCGGTCTCCACCCGCTCGATGAGCGTCGGGTCGACGGAGAAGTGCTCCCCGTTGCGGCAGGTGACACCGATCATGGAGCGGTCCTTCCGCTCGTGCGGGGCAGCGGACCCCGGTGGCGCCGGTGACGGCACTCCCTGCATCGGCGCGCGGACGGCGCGGCTGTAGCCGAATCGCCCGGATCTCACCCTCACGGCGGGCGATCGGTGCTGGTCAGAAGCCGAAGAGCAGACCCAGCCCACCGAGCGTGAAGCAGACCATCACCAGGACGAGCGGCAGCTGGTCGGAGGCCCGGGCCCGGCGGGCCGAGAGCAGCGCCCGCTCGTGCGCCAGGGTGACGCCGACGACGTGGCCGAGGATGATCGCGCCGACCTGCACCAGGGCGATGACGTCGGAGCTGACCGCGGTGAGGTCGACCCGGTTGCCGTAGGTGCCGAACAGGTCGACCCCGTCGACGCCGAAGGGGTTGCTGGCCAGGATCCAGGTGGTCTGGCCGTCGAGCGCGAGCAGGCTGAAGTAGTGCGCCACGGTGTACCCGAGCGCGATCGGGATGACGGTGGCGGCGTACCGGCCCGGCTGCACAGCGGGGTCCTGACCGGCCATCCGGCCGGAGAGCCGGGTGCCCAGCACGTACAGCGCGCCCACGATCGCGATCATCGCCAGCAGGCCCAGGGTCCCCGACAGCGTGTCGTTCGCCGACCCGGGGCCGCTCTGCCAGAACACCGTGCGGGAGAGCCCGTCGAACGCCGTCGAGCCGAGCAGCACCACCACGAGGGCGGCGAGCCCCGGTTGCTCGGGCGTCGCCATCGCGTTGGCCAGCGGGTTGCGCAGCACCAGCCGGCCGTCGTCCCGGCGCCCCCACGGGGAGAGCCGGGCGATCAGGGTCGAGTACGCCTCGAAGCCGTCGCCGTGGGCGAACCACCGCTCGCCGAACCACAGCGACAGGGCCAGCTGCACGACCGCGTGGGCGATGAGGAAGACCGCCACCGTGGTGGGCTCGGAGCGGCCGGGGTAGACCAGCTCGAGCCACACGAACACCAGCAGCGAGCCGGCTGCCGGCCACAGCCCCAGCGCCGGCAGCCGGGCGGCGCCGCGCGCCCGGGGGACGAGGACCCGCAGCCCGCGGTGCAGCAGCCGCAGCGGGTTGGCCACCCGCGCGACGGGACCGAGCAGCAGGCTCAGCGGGACCAGACCAACCCAGAAGGTGACGTAGAGGACCCAGGGGGCCAGGTTCCGCGAGGCGTCGTCGGGACCCCAGAGGGCGACGGCGACGACGAAGCACGCGGCCAGCAGCGCCAGCGCCTGGAGGCCGCGGCGCAGCGGCGCGCCGTCGAGCACCCGTTGCAGACCGGCCGGCAGCGGACGGCCGGAGCCGGAGCCGGAGCCGCCCAGCCGCGGGGTGCGCCAGAAGAGCAGCAGGACGGCGAAGCTGGCGAGGATCGCCGCGCCGGCGCCGTAGAGCGCGAAGCCGATCGGGATCGGCAGGTCCGTGCGGGAGCCGACGCCGTGCGCGAGGACGTTCACCCGACCTGCAGCGAGAGCAGCACCGTGCCCGCCTCGTGCAGCTCCACCTCGAACACCCCCGGGATCGTGGCGTCGAACTCCACCGTGGCGGGCGTGCCCGGAGCGAGGTCGGCGCCCAGGTCGTAGCCGTGCACGTGCAGCTCGTCGGCGACGTCGCTGGTGACCACCAGGGTGACGTGCTCGCCGGCCGGCACGGGCACCCGGCCGGTGGCGCCGCTGACCTGGCCGCCGGTGACGGTCACCTCGATCCGCTGACCGGAGGCCGCGGTGGCCTCCGGGGCCGCGGACGCGCTGCTGCTCGCGGTGGCCGGGGCCGACGAGCTCCTCGACGTGCCCGACCCGGCGGACGCCGGCTCGTCGGTGCCGGCGCAGCCGGCCACGACGAGGGTGACGCCCAGGCTGAGCAGGGCAGCAGGGAACCGGGACGGTCGAGCGGTCACAGCGGTGCTCCAGGAGTCGAGAGGGGGCTCAGCGGGAGCCGAGCTCGCTGGCGGGGCGGTCACCGGCGTCCGGCGCGTCGGCCGGTGTGTCCGGGTAGGGCTCCCGGGCACCGGCCCGCCGCGAGTAGCGGCCCACGCCCCACGACAGCGCCGCGATCAGCGCCAGGGTGCAGCCGAGCACCACGAGGTTCGCCACCAGCCACAGCCCGCCGCCGGAGGCCTTCAGCTCCCGCTGCAGGATCTCGACCTCGGGGATCGTGCCCCGCGTCATCCCGTCGTCGGCCTCGATGGCGTCGGCCGGGATGGCCTCGTCCTCGGGCAGGTAGATGGGGACGGCGCTGAGCACCCGGCCGTCGTGGATGCGCAGCAGCGTCTTCCAGTCGCCGTGCAGCGGGACGGGCTCGGTCGTCCGGTAGCTGCCCTCACCGGTCTCCTCGAGCGCGGTCACGACCAGCCCCTGGCCCTGCCACGAGGTGATCTGCACCCACGCCGGGTCGTCGAGCGCGTCCGCCGGCTCGAGCTGGACGCTGATGTCCGCCGTCCGCGGGTCGGTGCTGACGTCCTCGATCGTGAAGGTCGCCTCGACGTCGTCCGGGACGGTGGCGATCAGGCCGTTGGTGACGCAGGCAGCGATCACCAGCACCGAGCCGACCAGCACCGTGCGCGCGACGGCGGGGCGGGGGAGGCGCCGGCGCAGGCCGGTGGCCAGCAACGCACCGAGCAGGGCGCCGGCGACGCCGCCGGCGATCGCCATGAGCGTGCCCTCGACCAGGATGTCGCTGTCCCACGACAGGGTCTGGGTGAACTGGGTCCAGCCCCACTCGGTCGCGTGCCCCAGCGTCCCGATCGCGACGCCGAAGACGGTGGCCGACAGCAGCGGCCGGCGGGCGAGCGGCAGCACCAGCGCCAGCAGCTCGACCACGATCGCCGAGCCCAGGTACAGCGGGAACATCGGGACGATCTCGCCGAAGCCCGGGCCCACGACCAGCGCGATCCCGCCGCGGATGACGAGGAAGAACGCGGTCGCGGCCAGGGCGCCGCCCTTGCCGATGAACAGCCGGGCGGCGACCAGGGCCATGCCGGCGGCGGCGGCGATCATGAACGGCTCGAGCACCAGCCGGAACTGCGGGACGTCGAAGTCGTACTCGCCCTGGAAGACCGAGAGCCCGAGCAGCAGGCCGCCCATCGCCGACGCCTGGCGGACGAACCGCGCGGTCTGCCCGACCTTCCGGTCGCCGTCGTCCGTGGAGAGCCCGCCGTGGCCCTCCTGCTCGAGGATCAGCAGGCCGATGATCGACAGGCCGGCGCCGGTGATCAGCATCAGGTGCGTCGGGCCCCAGAGCGTGACGTCCTGGCCGAAGAGGCGGTGCCAGACGTCGTCCAGGGGGAAGCCGAGCAGGGCGTAGAAGCCCGCGCCGGTCAGCAGGATGCCGCCGACGGGCACGTCCCAGCCCTTGATGAAGCGGACGGCGGCGGGGCCGGGCTTCTCGTCGAGGGGCATCGCGCAGGCGAAGACGCCGCCGGCGAAGACGCCGAAGAGCCCGAAGAGGATGAGGTAGTGCGCGGGGTTGGCCAGGGGCCCCTCGTCGCGGCCGACGCCGATGTGCAGCGAGATGTCCCAGAGCATGCCCAGGAGGGCCACGAGCAGGGAGACCGTGGTCAGGACGGTCGGGAGCGCCACCCACGGCGGGACGCCGGTCGCCTTGCCCAGCGTGGTGCCGATGCGCGTGAGCACGGTGGACCGCCGCGTGCGGTGCAGGAAGACCAGGCCCAGCAGGACCACGGTCAGCCCGAGTCCGATCGCGGTCGCCAGGATCACCTCGCCGATGGCGGCGCCTCCGGCGGGACGTGTGTCAGCAGCGAGCAACACGGAAACCTCCTGAGCCATGAGCCCTATGCAACACCCATGACGGTGACATCGACAACTGATACATAAACGAGCGGATTACCGTGGACGTCACGACGAGGAGGAGGTGTCGGTGGTCACGCCCGGCCAGGTCCCGCACGAGGACGACGACGGCGACCGCGAGCTGACGGTCGACGAGCTCGCCGCCCGCGTGGGTGTCACCGTGCGCAACCTGCGCGCCTACTCGGCGCGCGGCCTCCTGCCGCCGCCGCGCATGGTGGGGCGCACCGGCTACTACGGGCGCGAGCACGTCGCCCGGCTGCTGCTCGTGCGCGAGATGCTGGCCGAGGGCTACTCGCTGGCGATGATCGAGCGGACCCTCGCCTCGGCGCCGGCCACCGCGAGCTCGGCCACCCTCGCGCTGCACCGCGCGCTGCTGGCGCCGTGGCTGCCGCCCGAGCCGGAGACCACGACGGGCGCCGAGCTGGCCGCGAAGGCCGGTGTGCCGGAGGACTCGGCCCTGGTCGACCGGCTCGTCGGCCTCGGCCTCGTGGAGCGCACGGGAGAGGGCGGTCTGCGGGTGCTCGACCCGGCGCTGCTCACCGCGGGCCTGCAGGTCGTGAACCTCGGCGTGCCGCCGGAGGACCTCATCGAGGCGCAGACCCGGGTCAACCAGCACGTCCGCGAGATCGCCCAGACCTACGTCGGCATGTTCGTGCGCACCGGCTGGCAGGCGTTCCTCGACGCCGGGTCACCACCCGAGCAGTTGGACGCGCTGCGGGACACCGTCGCGCGCCTGCAGCCGGCCGCCGCGCAGGCGGTGCTGGCCGCGTTCCGCACCGAGATGGCTGCGGCGGTGGAGCAGGCGCTGGAGGCCGAGCTCAGTCGGCTGCAGGGGGACCGTTGATCTCCTCGCGCGCCATGGCGGCGCGGCGGGCGTCCTCCGCCTCCTCCTGAGCGCTCAGCCGCCGGTCGCGGACGACCGCGCCCACCACGAGGGCGACGAGGATGGCCGCCGGGACGAAGAAGCCGAGCGTCCCCAGGACCTTGAGGCCGTCGGTCGCCAGGACGTCGAAGGCACCGGTCATGGCCCCCATGGTGACACCGTCCGCTGTCACGGTGCCAGGCGGAGGGCTCAGTCGCTGACCCTGCCGTCGCGCCAGTAGCCCATGAAGGCGATGGAGCGGCGGTCGACGCCGCGCTCCTGCACCAGGTGACGGCGCAGCCCCTTCACCACGCCGGCCTCACCGGCCAGCCAGGCGTACACCCCGGAGGAGCGGCGGGGGAGCGACTCCTCCTCCGGCACCTCCCAGAGGATCCCGGCGTCCACGTCGACGTCCTCGAGCGGCAGCCCGGGGGTCGGGGCCAGGACGTCGGACAGCTCCTCGACGGTGGCGACGACGGCCGCGGTGAGGAGTGCCCCGCGGGGAGCCGGCGCGCCGCCGTCGTCGGGCCAGCGGGGGAGCCAGGTGATGCGGACGCCGGCCGGAGCGGCGACGTTCAGGGCGTCGGCCGCCGTCGGCACCTCCAGGAGGACGTGCGCCCGCTGCCCCGCGGGCAGGGTCTCCACGATCGCGCAGATGGCCGGCACGGCGGTCTCGTCGCCGGCGATGAGCAGGCAGGACGCATCGGCGGGCGGGTGCCACTCGAAGCCGCCGGTCGGCCCCGGGAACGGCCGGTTGGGGCCGATCAGCACGACCTCGTCGCCGACCGCCGCGGTCTCGGCCCAGGCGGACGCCGGCCCGGTGGCGCCGTGCAGGACGAAGTCGACGTCCACCTCGCCGGCCTCGGGACGCAGGGCGCGGATCGTGTAGGTGCGGATCGGCATCTGCCGCTCGACCGGGAGGGCCCGCCAGGCGCCGTACCAGTCGGGGTCGGCGGGGAAGTCGACGACGGCCTGGCCGGGGAGGGGCAGGACGACCTTGATCCGCTGGTCGAAGCCGTTGGAGGCGAAGTCGGCCATGTCCGGACCGGTGAAGGTCACGCGCAGGAAGCTGGGGCTCAGCCGCTGCAGGCGTGCTACCTGCACGACGAACGGCCGGTAGACCGGGACCTGCAGTGCCTCGACGGTCATGCGCCCTCTCCCGGTTGCCGGCAGGTGATGGGCGGGAACCGACTTAGGCTAGCCTCACCTGGCTTCGTGACGGAGTCTTGCACACCGGCGCGGAGGGATCCAGAGGCATGTCCCACCGAAGTGGCGTGCCGACCCCGAAGGAGAACGATGAGACGCCCCGCCCTGCCCACGACCGCTCTGGTCCTCGCCGTCGCGCTCTCGCTGACCGCCTGCGGCGGTGCCGAGGAGAGCGGCACGGCCGCCGAGCCGTCCGCCGCCGACGCCGCGTTCCCGCGCACCGTCGAGCACGCCATGGGCAGCACCGAGATCGCCGAGCGACCCGAGCGGGTCGTCGTCCTGGACACCGGCGAGCTGGACACCGCCCTGTCCCTCGGCGTCACCCCGGTCGGCGCCGTGACCACCGCGGTCTCGGACGACTTCCTCAGCTACCTGGCCGACGACGCCGCGGACGTCGAGGTGGTCGGCACGATCGCCGAGCCGAACCTCGAGGCGATCGCGGCCGTGCAGCCGGACCTCATCCTGTCGAACAAGACGCGGCACGAGGACATCTACGAGGAGCTGTCGCAGATTGCCCCGACCGTCTTCGCCGACCGCGTCGGCGCGGTCTGGAAGGACAACCTCCGGCTCGACGCCGAGGCGCTCGGCCTGGAGGACGAGGCGGAGGACCTCATCGACGCCTACGAGGAGGACGCCGCCGCCCTGGGCGAGGAGATCGGCGACCCCGCCGGGACGACGGTCAGCACGATGCGCTTCGTCGAGGGCGCGATCCGCGTGTACACCACGGACTCCTTCATCGGCACGGTGATGGCCGACATCGGGCTGGACCACCTGCAGCTGCCGACGCAGGAGGTCGCGACTTTCGCCGAGCTGAGCGCCGAGCAGGTCACGCAGGCCGACGCGGACATCGTCCTGTACTCGTCCTACGGGGCGGCCGCCGACTCGGGTGAGGACGCGGTCGTCGCCGGCCCGCTGTGGCCGCGGCTGCGCGCGGTCGCCGAGGGCCGGGCGCACGCGGTGGAGGACGACGTCTTCTACACCGGCATCGGGCTGCGCGCCGCGACGCTGCAGCTGGAGGAGCTCCGCGAGCTGCTGACCTGATCCCGGGACTTTCGGTACAGGAGGTCCCGGGACTTTCTGTACCGAAAGTCCCGGGAGGGGGGGGGGGGGGGGGGGGCCCCCCCCGGGGGGGGGCCCCCCCCCGGGCCGGGGGGGGGCGGGCCGCGCCCCCCCCCCACCACGGTGTCGGTGTCGTGCGGGGTGGGACTCAGCGCTCAGCGCCCGTCGGTGTCGACGACGTCGACCCGGAGGC
>NZ_JBJGZL010000021.1:0-38686 GCF_054050495.1 Blastococcus sp. SYSU D00922 | reverse complement strand
CCGCCGGCCACCCCGTGGGCACCCGTCGCCGGCGACCAGTACAACGCCCCGTACTGGAACGACTGCACGCACCCACCGCGCAGCTGACCGCACACCATCTCCGCCGCCGGCGCACCCAACCAGCCCGCGCGCCCGCCGGCCGCGACCCAGGCGTCACGGACCACGCCCGTCACCGAGACCGCGCCCAGGGTCGGCGACGAGACCACCGTCCCGCGCTGGAAGACCTGCTCGCAGATCTGGCTCGAGCAGCTCTGCTCGGCCAGCGGGTAGCCGAGCGTTCCGGACTCCCCGCCCGTCGCTCTCCAGCGGGCGGCGATGGCGTCCCGGATCGCGAACGCACCGGTCCCGGGCGACATCGCCCAGACGCGGTACTGGAACGACTGGACGCAGCCGCCCTCCACGAGGCCGCAGGCCGTATCGCTCGTCGGGAGGCCCCAGGTGCTGCTCGCACCTCCGGCCGCCACGTAGGCCGCGTGGACGGGCGCGGACACGCGCCGCGCACCCGTCGCCAGGTTCCAGTAGATCCCGCCGTTCTGGTAGGTGCGCTCGCAGTAGCGGCCGCCGAACGTCCGGTCGACGCACGTCTCGGCCGATGTGGCCGGTCCCATGGTCCCGGCGTCACCACCCGACGCCTGGTGGGCGAAGGTGATCGGGGTCGTGGGGGTGACCTGGACGGTCGCGGACGACGCGGAGACCGACTGGACGGTGATCACGAACGCCGCACCGCCTCGGTGCCAGTGGTCGTACACCCGTACCGGCGTCCCGACCGGCAGTGCCACCTGGCCGTCGTCGTCCCATCCGCTGGCCGGCGACGGCGTCGCGTCCAGGAGGAGCGAGGTGTCGTCGCCGCTCGTCTGCTGCCGGAGGAGCACCCCTGGCTGCAGCCCCGGCCAGTTGGCGGCCGGGGTGCCCAGCCAGGCGTCGCGTCCCGCGGCCGGCCGGAACTCCAGCCAGTACTGCGTCCCCTGGGCGTTCCACAGCATGATCGCGCGCGTCCCGCCCTGCTGCGAGACCGGACTGAGGACGACCGACTTCGCCGGCGTCGTCATCTCGAACCACTCGTACCCGACGCCGAACAGACGCCGCGCCTGGGCGACGTTCAGCGAGCCCAGCTGGTCCCACGACGCCCCCATGACGTCGTAGAGGTCCCAGTAGGCGGTGCGCCCGCACTGCGTGAACTGCATGCCGTCGTACTCGTGGACGGAGGCGTCGCACTGCAGCGCGGAGGAGTGCCCGAGGCCGAAGTTGTGCCCGAGCTCGTGGGCGATGACCGAGGTCCTGACGTCGCGGACGTAGAGGGACCCGCCCCAGGTCGTGCCGCCCCCGACCGTCCCCAGTCCGTACGAGCAGCCGGCGAGGTTGCCGGGCGTGCTGCTGACGTAGAGCAGGAGGTGCCGGGCGCCGGTGCCGGTGAGACCCACCCGCGCCCGCACCTCGTCCCAGAGCGCATAGGGGTTCCTGCAGCCGGCGCTGGTGTCGATCCAGTCGTGCGATGCGGCGACGCCGATCTTGACGGCACCGTTGCTCTCCGCCTCCCAGAAGTCCGCGACCGGGCCGTTCACCACATCGACCACGTCCTGGAGCCGGGTGGCGTCGCGGGTGCCCCCCGCCGGGTTCACCATCACCACCGTCACCGAGTTGGTGAAGGGAGCTGTCGCGGGTGCCGCCGTCGGGGGCGCCGAGGGCGCTTCCAGGACCTCGGTGTCCACGACGTTCCGCGCCTCGGCGTACCCCAGCTCCCTCGAGGCGGTGTCAGCGACCTCGCGACCCACGGTCACCTCGACGGTGGCGCCCACCTGGAGGTCCTCGACGTCGTCGCTGTCCACGCGGATGGATTCGCCGTCGTCGGTGCGGACGAAGCTCAGCGGCCCTTCGTCGCCGTGCTCGGCGGCGTCGGCAGGGTCCTCGTACTCCGGCCACACCTGCGAGAACTCGCCCACGACCGTGTCACCGGTCGACACGTCCTCGTCCGCACGAGCGACGCCGGACACCGTGAAGAGCGGAAGGGCGACCGCTGTTGCCAGGGCGACGAGCAGCAACCGCGGGGCGCGACAGCGGCGGACATCGGGCACGAACGACTCCAGGGATCGGGACTCCCTGGCACATCGGCAGTCCGGGGACCGGAACGCACCGGTGCAGGCGACGCCTGGGTCAGGGGAGACGTGCCACCCGCAGCCGCCGGACCACCAGCAGGATGGCCCCGGCCAGCGAGGCCCCCGCCACCGCGACGAGGTACCCGGTGCCGCCCGAGGTGTCGGCGACCTCCCGCAGGGCGGCGTCCGACCGGTGCGCGGCACCGCGGAAGGTCGGCGCCCAGAACGTCGCCGTCCCGTCGGCGGCCACGGCCGGCGCCTCGGCGGCCTCCCCCGCGCCGGGCATCACGCCGCCGCGGGGGGCCCGCTGCGGCGCCGGTGCCGGCGTGCCCGCGGCGGCCGGCGGCGTGGGCGTGACGCTGACGACCGCGCCGGCCGCGGACACGCTCTGCACGACGACGGAGAAGTCCCCACCGGAGACCGGCACGGCCGCGCCCACCGGCAGGGCTGCGCCGAGGTCGCCGTCCCAGCCGGCCGCGGACGCCGGCGTGCCGTCGAGGAGCACCGACGTGTCGGGCAGCCCGCCCGCGCGGCGCAGCAGCACGCCGGACTCCAGCCCGAAGCGGTTGCCCGAGAGCCAGGCGTCCCGACCGGTCGCCGTCCGGTACTCCAGCCAGTAGGCCACGCCCTCGGCGTCGGTCAGCTGCAGCGCCCGCACACCGGTGCGGCCGGACAGCGGCGACAGGGTCATGGTGGTGGCGCTCCCCCGCACCGACAGCGCCTGCTGCTGCGCGGCGGGCAGGACTCCGAGCAGCGCGGCCTGGGGGGCGTTGAGCGTCCCGGTCTGCGCCCAGGAGACACCCATGACGTCGTAGTAGTCGCGGTAGGCGACGGTGCGGCAGGAGCCGCCCTCCACGGTGCCGTCGCACTGCTGGCCCGACGAGTGCCCGAGGCCGAAGTTGTGGCCGAACTCGTGCGCGATGACCGACGTCGTCGTGTCGCGGACGTAGAGCCGACCGCCCGACGACGGCGAGCTGCCGACCTCGGCCAGGGCGTAGGCGCAGTCGGAGTCGCGGGAGACGTAGAGGAGCAGGTGCTTGCCGGGGCCTGGCACGAACCCCACGCGCGCGGCGACCTCGTCCCACAGCAGGGCCGGGTTGGCGCAGCCGACGCTCGCGGGCGCCCAGTCGTGGGTGGCGGTGACGTGCAGCGAGATCATGCCGCCGCTCTGCTCCGCCCAGAACGGGGCGACACGGTCGTCCACGGCGGAGACGACCTGCCCGAGGGTGGTGCCGTCCCCGGTCGGCGCGGCGCCGGCGGGGGCCACCATCGCCACGGTCACCTCGTTGGTGACCGTCGCCTGCGTGGCGACCGGCGCGGAGGTCACCGTCGCGTCGACGACGGGCAGGGGTGCGTCGTCCCCGGGCGTCGTCCCCACGGTGAGCTCGACGCTCGAGCCCGACGGGACCCCCTCGACGCCCGCGCTGTCGACCAGCACGGGATCGCCCTCCGCGGGCTGCACCCAGCTGACCAGCCCGTCGTCAGCGTGGTCGTGCGCGGCCCCGGGCTCGGCCTCGGCCCAGGCCTGCACCAGCTGCCCCTCGAGCGTGCGGCCGGCGACCTCCTCGGCCGACGCGCCGGCACCGGGCAGCGCGAGCGGCGCCAGCACGCCGGTGAGGACGGCGGCGGCCACGGCGAGCGAGCGGGCGGGGGCGATCCGGAGAGAAGGCATCCACCGTGACATCGGCGGCGCCCGGCCCTGTCGGCACCGGATCCGCGATGTTGAGCGGAAATCCCGTCACATCGGGCTCAGGCGGAACTCCGCCCCCGCCCGCCCCGTCAGGCGAGGTGGTCGGCCCCCATCAGCCGGCGGCCGGCCTCGGTGATCGAGCCCGACAGCGACGGGTAGATCGCGAAGGTCTGGGCCAGGTCGGCCACCGTCAGCCCCTTGGTGACGGCGAGTGCGATGGGCAGCACGAGCTCCGAGGCGCCGGGCGCGACGACGACGCCACCCATGATCACGCCGGTGGAGCGCCGGGCGAACAGCTTCACGAAGCCGTCGTGCAGGTCGCCCATCTTGGCGCGGGCGTTGGTCGCCAGCGGCAGCCGCACGACGTCGATGTCGTCGTCGGAGGACAGCGACTTCTCCTGCACTCCGACGGTGGCGATCTCCGGGTGGGTGAAGACGTTGGCCGCGACGGTCTTGAGCCGGATCGGCGCGACGGCCTCGCCGAGGGCGTGCCACATGGCGATCCGGCCCTGCATGGCCGCGACCGAGGCGAGCTGGAAGACGCCGGTGACGTCACCGGCGGCGTAGATGCCGGCCACCGACGTGCGCGAGACGCGGTCGACGACTACGTGACCGGACTCGGTCACCTCGACGCCGCACCGCTCGAGGTTCAGCCCGGTGGTGTTGGGCACGGTGCCGACCGTCATCAGCGCGTGCGAGCCCTCGACCGTGCGGCCGTCGGTGAGCTCGACCAGCACGCCCTTCTCGGTCCGCTTCACCGCGGCGGCCCGCCCCCGCTCGGCGATCCGCCCGCCGCGCGACTGGAAGACCTCCTCGACGACGGCCGCCGCGTCGGAGTCCTCCCCCGGCAGCACCTGGTCGCGCGACGAGACGAGAGTGACCGGCACGCCGGCCTCCAGGTAGCCGGAGGCGAACTCGGCACCGGTGACGCCGGAGCCGACGACGACGAGGTGCTCGGGCATCTCCTCGAGGTCGTAGACGTCGCGCCAGTCGAGGATCCGCTCGCCGTCGGGCTCCGCGCCGGGCAGCACCCGGGGGTCGGCGCCGGTGGCGATGAGGACGACGTCGCTCTCCAGCTCCTCGGCCACCCGGCCGTCGGCGTCCACGACCTCGACCTTGTGGGCGGCGAGACCGCGGACCTCGTCGCTGAGCCGGCCCTGCCCCGCGACGATCCGCACGCCCTCGGCGGACAGCCGGGCGTGGATGTCGGCCGACTGCGCCATCGCCAGGCCCTTGACCCGGTGGTTGACCGAGGGCAGGTCCAGGGTGACGGTCGCGAGCTCGGCGCCCTGCAGCCCGAGGACGGCGGAGTCGCGGACCGAGGTCATCGCGCCGGCGGCGGCGATCAGCGTCTTGGAGGGGACGCAGTCGGTGAGCACGCTGGCGCCACCGATGCCGTCGCGCTCGATGACGGTGACCTCGGCACCGAGCTGCGCGGCGACCAGCGCGGCCTCGTAGCCGGCCGGTCCGCCGCCGATGATGACGATGCGGGTCATGGGGGTGCCTTCTCCGGTGCTCGACGGACGTTCGCGCGCCATTCTCCCCGGTGCGACCCCGGAGCGCTGTGACCGGCGTCCTCCGGCCTGCCGCGGTCAGTGGTTATGGTGCGGTGGATGGGCCTCTACGCCGCCTACGGGTCGAACATGGATCCCGCGCAGATGCTGCGCCGCTGCCCGTCCTCCCCGCACACCGGCACCGGCTGGATCCGCGGGTGGCGGCTGACCTTCGGCGCCGAGGACCTCGGCTGGGAGGGTGCGCTGGCGACGCTCGTGCCGGCGGAGGAGGACCCCGAGCCGCTGTCGCCGGGGGTGTTCGTCGCCCTCTACGACCTGACCGAGGCCGACGAGCGCGCGCTCGATGCCTGGGAGGGCGCCGACCTCGGGCTCTACCGGAAGCTGCACCTGCGGGTGCACACCCTGGGCGGCGACGTCGTCGCCTACGTCTACGTGCTCGACGCGTTCGAGGGCGGCCTGCCCTCCGCGCGGTACCTCGGCGCGCTGGCCGACGCCGCCGAGGCCGCCGGCGCCCCGGAGGACTACGTGATGGACCTGCGGACGCGGGACTGCCGCTCCACCGGGGTCTGACTCAGAGCGTCCGGAGGACCGCGCAGACGCGGTCCACCTCGTCGTCCCGGAGCTCGGCGAAGCACGGCAGGGTGAGGACCTGCCGCGCTCGCTGCTCGGTGACCGGCAGCGAGACACCCGCGTGCTCCGCCGCGAAGGGCTCCTGCCGGTGGTCGGGGACCGGGTAGTGGACGTCGGTCTGGATGCCCGCAGCGGTCAGCGCGGCCCGGGCGGCCTCGCGGTCCTCGGCGACGAGCACCGCGAGGTGCGCGACGTGGTCCGGTCCGGTCGCCGGCAGGACCCGCACGCCGGTGCCCTCCGCCGCCGCGACGTACCGCGCGACCACCGCGCGGCGCGCCTCGTTCCAGCCGTCGAGGTGCGGCAGCCGGACCCGCAGCAGCGCCGCCTGGAGCTCGTCGAGCCGGCTGTTGCGGCCGCCGTCCTCGGTGACCTCGTACTTCGCCGACCACCCGTACATCCGCAGCCGTCGGGCCCGCGCGGCGACGTCCTCGCGGTTCGTGGTCACCGCCCCGCCGTCGCCCAGCGCCCCCAGGTTCTTCGTCGGGTAGAAGCTGAAGGAGGCGACGTCGCCGAGGCTGCCGGCCCGGGAGCCGGGCGTGCCGGCGCCGGCGGCCTGCGCGCAGTCCTCGAGCAGCGCGATGCCGCGGGCGGCGAGCGCCTCGCGGATGCCCCGCACGTCGGCGAGCCTGCCGTAGAGGTGGGTGACGACGACGACCGCGACGTCGTCGTCCAGGACCGCCGCGACGGTCTCCGGCGTCAGCACCAGGGTGCCCGGGTCCACGTCGGCGTACCGCGGCCGCAGGCCGGCCCGGCGGATCGCCGTGGAGCTGTACATGCCGGCGTTGGCGGCGGTGACGACCACCGAGCCCGGCGCCGGTCCGAGCGCCCGCAGCGCGATCTCCAGCGCGTCGGTGCCGTTCGCGACGCCGACGCAGGACGCGACGCCGACGTACTCGGCGAACTCCCGCTCGAACGCCGCGTGCTCGGGCCCGTGGACGTACCAGCCGCTGGTGAGGACGCGGGTGGCGGCGTCCTGCAGCGGCCCGGCGAGGGCGTCGAAGCCCCGCCTCAGGTCGTTCATCGGCACGGTGGCGCCGGTGGCGCTCACGGGGTGACCGGCTCCGCGTCCTGCGGTGCGGCCAGGAACGTCCCGAGGATCTGCTGCGCGGCCAGCGCCGGGGTGAGCTCGCCGGACAGCACGGCCCGCTCCAGGTCGGGGACGGCGGCCCGCACGCCGGGGTGCTCCCGGAGCTGGTGCTCGAGGGAGTCGCGGACCAGCTGCCACGTCCAGCGCACCTGCTGGGTGCGGCGGCGCTCGTCGAACCGGCCCGAGGCCTTCATGCGGTCCTGGTGCTCGACCAGCTTCGCCCACACCTCGTCGAGCCCCTCGCCGGTGAGGCCGGCGCAGGTCAGCACGGGCACGTCCCAGGTCTCGTCGTGCCCGCGCAGCATCCGGATCGCGCCGGACAGCTCGCGGGCGGCCTTGCGGGCGACCGGCGCGTTCTCGCCGTCGGCCTTGTTGACGGCGATGACGTCGGCGATCTCGAGGATGCCGCGCTTGATCCCCTGCAGCTGGTCGCCGGTGCGGGCGAGGGTCAGGAAGAGGAACGAGTCGACCATCTCGGCGACCGCGATCTCCGACTGCCCCACGCCGACGGTCTCGACCAGGACGACGTCGTAGCCGGCCGCCTCGACGACGACCATCGACTCGCGGGTGGCCTGCGCGACGCCGCCGAGGGTGCCCGACGTCGGCGACGGGCGGATGAACGCGTCCGGGTCGACCGCCAGCCGGGCCATGCGGGTCTTGTCGCCCAGGATCGACCCGCCCGAGCGGGCCGACGACGGGTCGACGGCGAGCACCGCCACCTTCGAGCCCGCCGCGGTCAGGTCCACCCCGAGCTGGTCGATGAAGGTGGACTTGCCCACGCCGGGCACGCCGCTGATGCCGACGCGGCGCGCTCCCCCGGCGTGCGGCAGCAGCTCGACGAGCAGCTCCTGCGCCCGCTCCCGGTGGTCGGCCCGGCGGGACTCGACCAGGGTGATCGCCCGGGCGACGGCGCGCCGGTCCCCGCCGAGGACGCCGTCCGCGAGGTCGGACGGGCCCATCAGTGACCGAGTCGCTGCGCCAGCTGGCGCAGCAGGTCCTGCGCCGCCTCGGCGATGACCGTGCCGGGCAGGAAGACGGCCGCGGCGCCCATCTCCTGGAGCGTCGGGACGTCGTCGGGCGGGATGACGCCGCCGACCACGATCATCACGTCGTCGGCACCGAGCTCGGCCAGCGCCTCCTTGAGCGCCGGCACGAGGGTGAGGTGGCCGGCGGCCAGCGACGAGACGCCGACGACGTGCACGTCGGCCTCGACCGCCTGCCGGGCGACCTCCTCCGGCGTCTGGAACAGCGGGCCGACGTCGACGTCGAAGCCGAGGTCGGCGAAGGCGGTGGCGATGACCTTCTGGCCGCGGTCGTGGCCGTCCTGGCCCATCTTGGCCACGAGGATGCGGGGACGGCGTCCCTCGGCCTCCTCGAAGGCCTCGGCCATGCGGCGGGTCTCCTCCATGGGGCTGTCCTCTCCCGCCCGGCCCCCCGCGAGCGCCTCGTCGCGGTACACACCGGAGATGGTGCGCACCTGGCCGGCGTGCCGCCCGTAGACCTCCTCCAGCGCGTCGGAGATCTCCCCGACGGTGGCCTTGGCGCGCGCGGCGTCGACGGCGAGCTTGAGCAGGTTGTCGTCGAGGCCGCTCCCCCGGCGTCCCTCGGCGGCCGCGCGGGCGGCGTCGGTGAGCCGGCGCAGCGACTCCTCCACCGCCCGGCCGTCCCGTCCGGCGCGCAGCTGCTCCAGCTTGGCCTTCTGCTGCGCGAGGACGTCCTTGTTGTCGACGCGCAGCACCTCGATGGCCTCGTCGGCCTCGACCCGGTACTTGTTCACGCCGATCACCGGCTGGCGACCGGAGTCGATCCGCGCCTGGGTGCGCGCGGCGGCCTCCTCGATGCGCAGCTTCGGGATGCCGTCGTCGATGGCCTGCGCCATGCCGCCGTGCTCGGTGACCTCCTGGATGTGCGCCCACGCCTGGCGGGCGAGGTCGTAGGTCAGCTTCTCCACGTACGCCGAGCCGCCCCACGGGTCGATGACCCGCGTCGTGCCCGACTCCTGCTGGAGCAGCAGCTGGGTGTTGCGGGCGATCCGGGCGGAGAAGTCGGTGGGCAGCGCCAGCGCCTCGTCGAGGGCGTTGGTGTGCAGCGACTGGGTGTGCCCCTGCGTGGCGGCCATCGCCTCCAGGCAGGTGCGGACGACGTTGTTGTAGACGTCCTGCGCGGTCAGCGACCAGCCCGAGGTCTGCGAGTGGGTGCGCAGCGACAGCGACTTCGGGTTCTGCGCGCCCGCCTCCTTCACCAGCTTCGCCCAGAGCAACCGGCCGGCGCGGAGCTTGGCGACCTCCATGAAGAAGTTCATGCCGATGGCCCAGAAGAAGGACAGCCGCGGCGCGAACGCGTCGATGTCCAGCCCGGCGTCCTTGCCGGCCTTCACGTACTCGACGCCGTCGGCCAGCGTGTAGGCCAGCTCCAGGTCGGCCGTCGCCCCGGCCTCCTGGATGTGGTAGCCGGAGATCGAGATGGAGTTGAACCGCGGCATCTCCTGCGAGGTGAACGCGAAGATGTCGCTGATGATCTGCATCGAGGGCTTGGGCGGGTAGATGTAGGTGTTCCGCACCATGAACTCTTTGAGGATGTCGTTCTGGATGGTGCCGGTCAGCTTCGCCGGCTCCACCCCCTGCTCCTCCGCCGCGACGATGTAGAGCGCCAGCACCGGGAGGACGGCGCCGTTCATCGTCATCGAGACGCTCATCCGGTCCAGCGGGATGCCGTCGAAGAGCTGCCGCATGTCCAGGATCGAGTCGATCGCGACGCCCGCCATGCCGACGTCACCGACCACGCGGGGGTGGTCGGAGTCGTAGCCGCGGTGGGTGGGCAGGTCGAAGGCGACCGACAGGCCCTTCTGCCCGGCCGCCAGGTTGCGCCGGTAGAAGGCGTTGGACTCCGCGGCGGTCGAGAAGCCCGCGTACTGGCGGACCGTCCACGGCTGGGTCGTGTACATCGTCGGGTAGGGCCCGCGCAGGTACGGGGCGATGCCCGGGTAGGTGCCCAGGAAGTCCAGGCCGTCCAGGTCTGCGGGCGTGTAGAGCGGCGGGACGGCGATGCCCTCCGGGGTCTCCCAGGTGGCCTCGTCGACGCCGCGGCCGGTGGCCCCCTCGAACGCCTTCGCCCAGTCCTCGCCGGTGGTGCTCGCCGAGGGACGGCCCAGCTCGACCGAACCGAAGTCGGGAATCCGGCTCATCGCTCCCCCTCCCGGGGGCCAAAGTGGCCACTTTGGCCCAGCAGCTGCTCGTGCGCGGTGCGCAGGACGGACAGGGCGTCGCACCCGGCGAACACGTAGCCGTCGACGCCGTCGATCGCGAGGTCGGGCTTGCCGGCGAGCCAGACCGAGGTCGCGCCCGCCGCCCGCAGCTCCTCGGCCAGCGCCGCCGCCGACTCCGCGTAGTCCTTGTCGGTGCCGCAGATGCAGGCGACCGTCGTCCCCGCCTCGGCGAGGCCGGACGCGCCGTCCCCGGACGGCGTCTCGAGGCCACCGGCCTGGAACAGGTTGCCGGCGAACGTGGCGCGGGCCGTGTGCTTGGCGATCGGGCCGATCGTGGCGAGGTAGACCTTCGGCCGCTGGGACGCCGCGTCCGCGGCGTCGCGCAGGGCCTCGAACTCCTGCGCCGCCCGCACGCGCGGCAGCCCGCCGCCCGGCGCCGACCAGGCGTACGGCTCGCGGGCCGGGAGCTTCTCAGCCAGGTTGGGGAACTCGCTGACGCCGGTGATCGCGTCCGTGCGGGTGGCCAGGCGCCGCGCCCGCTCGTCCCAGGCGGCCGCGATCCGGTCGCGGACCAGGCCGGAGTCCAGCGCCGCCGCCAGGCCGCCGGCGCGCTCGATCTCGGTGAACCAGTCCCAGGCCGCCTGCGCCAGCTGGTCGGTCAGCGACTCCACGTACCAGGAGCCCCCGGCCGGGTCGAGGACGCGGGCCAGGTGCCCCTCCTCCACCAGCAGGCTCTGGGTGTTGCGCGCGATCCGCCGGGAGAAGGAGTCGGGCAGCCCGAGCGCGGCGTCGAACGGCTGGACGGTGACGACGTCGGCGCCGCCCACGCCCGCGGCGAAGCAGGCCACGGTCGTGCGCAGCATGTTCACCCAGGGGTCGCGCTTCGTCGTCATCACCGACGACGTGACCGCGTGCTGCCGCTGGGCCCGGGCCTCCGGGGCGGCGCCGCTGACCTCGCCGACGCGGTCCCACAGCCGCCGGGCCGCGCGCAGCGCGGCGATCGTCGTGAACTGGTCGGCGCTGGCCGCGTAGCGGAACTCCAGTTGGCCGAACGCCTCGTCCACGCCCAGGCCCGCGTCGGTCAGGGCCCGCAGGTAGGCGACGCCGGCGGCCAGCGAGCAGCCGATCTCCTCGACCACCGAGGCCCCGGCGTCGTGGAAGACGGTGGCGTCGACGACGACGCTGCGCAGCCCGGGGTGCGCCGCCGCCCGGCGCGCGACCCCGGCCAGTCCGGACAGGTCCTGCTGCTCCCCGGTCGCCGCGTGCACGGCGAGGGGGTCCAGGCCCAGGGAACCGCCCGGCGCGAGGTCGTCCCGGCCGTCCACGAGGTCGAGGAACGCCTCGGCGGCCGGCAGGCCACCGGTCACGGCCACGGGGGCGAGGTCGAGGTAGACGTCGGAGAGCACGTCGCCGAGCTTCTCCGCCGGCACCGCGCCCTCGCCGACGACGAGCCAGAGCGACGTGACGCCGTTCTCCAGGTCGGCGGCGATCGCCTCCTTCGTGACGGCGACGTCCGGGTGCGCGTGCCGCTGGCGGACGTCCCAGCCGCCGGGTACCCCGCTCTCCGGATCGGCGCCGGCCCGCGCGCCGCGGACGAACGGCGCGAGCCCCGGGACGCCGACGGCGGTGGGCAGGTCGGCGGCGTCCTCGGCCGTGTACAGGGGCGCGACGCGCACGCCCGTGGCGACGGTGCGGGTCAGCGCGTCCTCGACCGGGTCGGGCAGCTCCTCGCGCCCGGCCTTGCGCAGGACGCCGGCCACCAGCTCGCGCCACTGGTCGCGCGTGGCCGCCTCGAACTCGGCTGCGAGCGCCAGGTCGCTGGGGACCTCGTGCTCGGCCGGCACCTCGGCATCCGCCTGCGCCGGTGCGTCAGCCCGTTGGTCGGTGGAACTCATCGTCGGGTTCCCGTCTCTCCTCGGCTCGTCGGGCAGAAGTGTCCCCAGGAGCCCTCCGGCCCGTGCGAGGGGGTGCCGAATCGGCCTCCAGCGCGTGCAGCGCGGTGCGGGCCAGGAGCCGCACCCCTACCCCGATCGCCCGCTCGTCCACGTCGAAGGTGCCCCGGTGCAGGTCGAGGGGTGCGCCGCCGCCGTGGGTCCCCAGCCGGGCCAGGGCGATCGGCATGACGTCGGCGAACCAGCCGAAGTCCTCGCCGCCCATCGACTGCGGCGACAGGACGAGGTTGTCGCTGCCGACGGTCTCCATCGCGGCGTTGCGCAGCAGGGCGACCGAGCGGGGGTCGTTCACGACGGGCGGCACGCCGCGGATGTAGTCGACGTCGACCTCCGCGCCCGTCGTGGCGGCGACCCGCTCGACCATCGAGCGCATCAGCTCCTCGGCGCCCTTCCAGGCGTCGCGGTCGAGGACGCGCACGGTGCCGCGGAGCTGGCCGCGCTGCGGGATGGCGTTGGCCGCGACGCCGGCGTTGACCGCCCCCCACACCAGCGACATCCCGGCCCGCGGGTCGACCTGGCGGGACAGCAGCCCGGGCAGGTCGGTGATCAGCCGGCCGAGGGCGTCGACGAGGTCGACGGTCAGCTGCGGGCGCGCGGTGTGCCCACCGGGTCCGGTCAGCGTGACGTCCATCCGGTCGCAGGCGGCGGTGATGGCGCCCGTCCGCAGCCCGATCTTGCCCGCCGGGACCGACGGGTCGCAGTGCAGGGCGAACGCCCGGGAGGCCCCTTCCAGGACTCCGGAGGCCACCACCTCGGTGGCGCCGCCGGGCACCGTCTCCTCCGCCGGCTGGAAGACGCAGCGCACCGTGCCGGGCAGGCCGTCCATCGACGCGAGCGCGATCGCGACGCCGAGGACGACGGTGGTGTGCACGTCGTGGCCGCACGCGTGGCAGAGGCCCTCGCGGGTGGAGGCGTAGGGGACGTCCTTGAGGTCGGCCAGCGGCAGGGCGTCGATGTCGCCGCGCAGGACCACGACCGGGCCACCCGAGCCCACGTCGACGGTGAGCCCGGTCCCCGTGGGCAGCCGGCGCGGGGTGAGCCCGTGGTGGCGCAGCCGCTGCTCGAGGAAGGACGTCGTCTCGAACTCCGCGTAGCCGAGCTCGGGATGGGCGTGCAGGTGGCGGCGGGTGGCGATCAGCTGGGGCGTGTTCTTCGCGACCCACTCGTCGACCGCCGCACCGAGCTTCTCGACGACCGGGGTCATGCCGCGTGCCCTCCCGCGCAGTCGGCGGGGCCGGGCACCGGACCGGGCGGCGTGCCGGCCGGGTCCGGCGCCGGCAGGCCGTCGCGCATCTCCGTGAGCAGGCTGTCGACGACCGGCTTCAGGTCGCCACCGGACCGCAGCGCCACCGCCCGCTGCCGCTGGTAGGAGGCGCCGACGGCCAGGATCCGCTCGACGTCGGCGAGCTCGGCCTCGCAGCCGAGGCGCTTGGCCGTCGGCGCGAGCTCCTCGACGAGGTCCAGGATCGCCTGCCGGACGGGCCGGACGGTGCCCTTCTCGTCGACGACGATGTCGGCGTCGAGCCCGTAGCGGGCCGCCCGCCACTTGTTCTCCCGCAGCACCCAGCTGGCGGGCGTCGGGAGGGTGTAGCCGCGGTCGAGCTGGCCGTCGAACTGCTCGACCAGGCACTGCGACAGCGCGGCGACCGCGCCGATCTCGTCGAGGGTGGGCAGGCCGTCGCAGATGCGCAGCTCGACGGTCCCGAAGCCCGGGTGCGGGCGGATGTCCCACCAGACCTCGCGGACGCTCTCGATGGCGTTCGTGGAGATCAGCGTGCCCATGTAGCTCTCGAACTCGTCCCAGCCCGACAGCTGGTAGGGCAGGCCGGCGGTCGGCATGGACTCGAAGACCTTCGTCCGGGACGACGCGAGCCCGGTGTCGCACCCGACCCAGTACGGCGAGGACGCCGACAGGGCGAGGAAGTGCGGGACGTACTGGCACAGCGCGTTGACGATGGGGATCGCCTTCTCCGGCGACCGGACGCCCACGTGCACGTGCACCCCGAAGATCTGCAGCCGGCGGGCCAGCCACTGCATGCGCTCGACGAGCTGCAGGTAGCGCTCCTTGGGCGAGATCTGCTGCGACTGCCAGTCGGTGATCGGGTGCGTCCCGGCGCACATCAGGCCGAGCCCGCGGCGCTCGGCGGCCGCGCTCACCTCGGCCAGCGTCCCGGCGAGGTCCGCCTTGGCCTCGGAGACCGTCGTGCAGACGCCGGTGATGATCTCGATGGTCGACTGGAGCAGCTCGTGCTTGGCCTTGGGGTGCTCCTCGGCGCCCTCGGGCCGGATCTCCTCGAGGATCTCCACGGCACCGGCGGTCAGCTCACGGGTCTCCAGGTCGACGAGCTGCAGCTCCCACTCCACGCCGAGGCTGGCGCGCGACGAGGACTCGAAGGGGATCTGCACCTCGGCGAGTCTAGGAGCGATCACCGTCGGCCACCCGCCGGCGGAGCACGATCACCCGCGCCGGTGACCGGGGCACGACGGCCGTATCCCGCCTGGTCCGCCCGGTCTCTCCCCCACGTCGGAACCCACCGGCAGCCGCCAGGCGGAGAAGCCCGCCACCGGCGCTCATCCCGAGGCCCCCTCGACCACCCGCCCTGCGCCCCGCGCAGCCCGGACGGCCCGGTCCTCAGCCCCTAGGAGGTACGGCTCATGTCCACCCGTCTGCCCCGCCGCGTCCTGATCCCGCTGGCCGCCGCCGCCCTGGTGGGCGGTACCGCCGGCATCGCCGCCGCGGACCCGCCCGCCCTGAACCGCGACGCGTGCTCGGTGAGCATCGCCGCCGCGGGTGTCTGGCCCGGCACGCTCGACACCGCCCACCACCAGTACCGGCTCGTCTCGGACGCGTACGACAGCTACCTGTCCCGGCAGGCGGACTGCTCCCCCGACCTGGCCAGCCGCTGACCCGGCGTCCCGGCACCGGACGTCCCGACGCCGTCCCCCGGCGACCGGGGCGTCCGCGGCCGCGCGCCTGCGTTAGCGTCCGACCGTGAGCCAGCCGACCTCCGGAACCGATCCCGCAGCCCTCGCCGCCCTGGCGGCCGGGGAGCTGACCACCGCGCTCGGCGGACCGCACGACGTGGCCGTCGTCATGGGCTCCGGCTGGGCGCCGGCCGCCGACGCGTTCGGGCCCGCCCTCGCCTCCGTCGCGATCGGCGAGCTGCCCGGCTTCGCGGCGCCGACCGCGGTCGGGCACGGCGGCGAGGTGCGCTCGGTCCGGGTGGGCGACCGCGGGGTGCTGCTCTTCCTCGGCCGCACCCACTACTACGAGGGCCGTGGCGTCGACCCGGTCGTGCACGGCGTGCGCACCGCGGCCGCCGCCGGCGTGAAGACCGTCGTCCTCACCAACGCCGCGGGCGGGCTGGCACCCGACCACCGGGTCGGGCAGGCCGTGATCATCAGCGACCACCTGAACCTCACGGCGCGGTCGCCGCTGGTCGGCGCGAACTTCGTCGACCTCACCGACCTCTACTCGTCGCGGATCCGGGCGCTGGCCCGCGTGCTCGACCCGGCGCTCACCGAGGGCGTGTACGCGGCGCTGCCCGGTCCGCACTACGAGACGCCCGCCGAGATCCGGATGCTGCGCACCCTCGGCGCCGACCTGGTGGGCATGTCGACGGCGCTCGAGGCGATCGCGGCGCGGGCCGCGGGCCTGGAGGTGTTCGGCCTCTCGATGGTCACCAACGCCGCGGCCGGCATCACCGGCGAGAAGCTCGACCACGAGGAGGTGCTCGCGGCGGGCAAGGCGGCCGCGGGCCGGCTGGGGCAGTTCCTCGTGGAGCTGATCGGGCGGCTCCCGTGAGCGGGCTGGTCCTGCTCACCGGCGCCGCCGGCCGGATCGGCACCGTCCTGCGCGGCGGCCTGCCCGAGCGCGGCTGGGCGCTGCGCTCGCTCGACGTCGTCCCGGTGGCCGACGAGCGCCCGGGCGAGGAGCAGGTGGTGGCCGACGTGACCGACCTCGCCGCGATGGTCGACGCGACCCGCGGCGCCTCGGCGGTGGTGCACATGGCCGGCATCTCCGGCGAGTCCACCTGGCCGGCCATCTCGCACGCCAACATCGAGGGCACCTACTGCGTGCTGGAGGCCGCCCGGAGGACGGGCGTCCGCCGGGTCGTGCTGGCCAGCAGCAACCACGCGACCGGGTACACACCACGGCCGGACGGCGGGCTGCTGCGCGAGGTCGACGCCCCGCCGCGGCCGGACACGTACTACGGCGTCTCGAAGGTCGCGATGGAGGCGCTCGGCTCGCTGTACGTCGACCGCTACGGGCTCGAGGTCGTCTGCCTGCGCATCGGCAGCGCGTTCGCCGAGCCGACGACGACGCGGCAGCTGTCGACCTGGCTCTCCCCCGCCGACACCGTGTCGCTGGTGGACGCCGCGCTGCAGGCACCCGAGCCCGGGTTCTCCGTGGTGTGGGGCGTGTCGGCCAACACCCGCAACTGGTGGGACCTCACCGCCGCGCGCGCCCTGGGCTACGACCCGCGGGACGACGCCGAGGTGTACGCCGAGGCCCTGGTCGAGGCGCACGGCGAGCCCGACCTCGGCGATCCGGTGCACGCGCGGGTGGGCGGCGAGTACACGACCGCCGCCTTCGACGCCGAGAACTTCGAGCAGCCGTGACCGGGGACCTGTTCGCCACCGCCCGCGCCTGGGCCGACGCCGACCCGCACGCCGGCGACCGCGCCGAGATCGAGGCGCTGATCGAGGCCGAGAACGTCGAGCAGCTCGCTCGCCACTTCGCCGGCCCGCTGACGTTCGGCACGGCCGGCCTGCGGGGGCCGCTGCGGGCCGGGCCGTCCGGGATGAACGCTGCTGTCGTCACCCGCGCCGCGGCCGGGCTGGCGCGGTACCTGACCGACTCCGGGCACGCCGGCGGCGGCGTGGTCATCGGCTACGACGCCCGCCGCCGGTCCGACGAGTTCGCCCACGTGTCGGCGGCCGTCCTGGCCGGCGCGGGGTTCGCGGTCCAGGTGCTGCCGAAGGCGCTGCCCACGCCGGTGCTGTCCTTCGCCGTCCGGCACCTCGGCTGCGTCGCCGGCGTGATGGTGACGGCGAGCCACAACCCACCCGACGACAACGGGTACAAGGTCTACCTCGGGGACGGCGCACAGCTGGTGCCACCCGCCGACCGGCAGATCGAGGCGGCGATCGCGGCGGTCGGGCCGGCCCGCGAGGTCCCGCTGTCCGACGACTGGCTGACCCTCGGCGACGACGTCCAGGCCGACTACGTGGCCGCCGTCGTCGACGCGCTGGAGCCCGCGCGGGTGCCGGGCCGGGACGCGCTCGTCGTCGCCTACACCGCCATGCACGGGGTCGGCGCCGAGACGACCCGCGCGGTGTTCGCCGCGGCGGGGCTGGCCGAGCCGGTGAGCGTGGCCGAGCAGGACTCCCCCGACGGGCGCTTCCCGACCGTCGCCTTCCCGAACCCGGAGGAGCCCGGCGCCACCGACCTGCTCAAGGCGCTGGCCGAGCGCACCGCCGCCGACGTCGCGATCGCCGAGGACCCCGACGCCGACCGCTGCGCCGTCGTCTGCGGCGGGCGGCAGCTGACCGGTGACGAGGTCGGCGCCCTGCTGGCCGACTGGCTGCTGCGCCGGGGCGTCCGCGGCACGTACGCCTCGTCGCTGGTGAGCGGCTCTCTCATGCACGTGATCGCGGCGGCGGCGGGTCAGCCCTCGGCGGAGACCCCGACCGGCTTCAAGTGGATCATCCGCGCGGGTTCGGACGAGGCGCCGCTGGTCTTCGGCTACGAGGAGGCGCTGGGCTACGCCGTCGCGCCGTCCGTGGCCCGCGACAAGGACGGCATCTCGGCGGCCCTCGCCGTGGCGCTGCTCGCCGCCGAGCTCAAGGCCGACGGGCGGACGCTGACCGACCGGCTGGACGAGCTGGCCGCCGAGCACGGGCTGTTCGCCACCGGCCAGCTGTCGGTGCGGGTCGAGGACCTGTCGCTGATCTCGGACGCGATGGCCCGTCTGCGCGCGCAGCCGCCGTCGTCGCTGCTGGGGCGGCCGGTCGCCGTCACCGACCTCGCGCACGGGCAGCCGCCGGTGGACGCCGTCCGGCTGCTCGGCGACGGCGTGCGGGTGATCGTCCGCCCGAGCGGGACGGAGCCGAAGCTCAAGGCCTACCTGGAGACGGTCGTCCCGGTACACGAGGACGCCGGGCTGATCGCCGCCCGCGGGCGGGGCGAGGACGAGCTGGACCAGCTGCGCGCGGAGATGTCGTCGGCGCTCGGGCTCTGACACCGATCAGTTCCGCGAGCCGTTGCGGTCACACCCGCGACGGCCACGAAGGGAGGAACCGGGTGCGCAAGATCGTCGTCCACATGGGGGTGTCCCTCGACGGGTTCTTCGAGGGGCCCGACCGGGACCTCAGCTGGCACCGCATGGACGACGAAATGCTCGCGTTCATCGACGCGTACCTGGCGACCACCAGCGCGTTCCTCTTCGGACGGGTCACCCACCGGCTCATGGTCGACGCCTGGGCCACCGCGGAGCAGGACCGGGAGTTCCCCGACATCTTCCGGCGCATCCCGCGGATCGTCTTCTCCCGCACGATGGAGCAGGACGAGTGGGCCACCTCCGTGCACCGCGGGGTCGACCCGGACGAGATCCGGGCGCTCCAGCAGCAGCCGGGCGGGGACATGACCATCGGCGGCGCCGACCTGATCGCGTCCTTCCGGCAGCACGACCTCATCGACGAGTACCGGCTCTTCGTCCACCCGGTGCTGCTCGGCCGGGGGCGGCCCCTGTTCGGACCCGGGGACGCCCCTGCCGACCTGGAGCTGGTGGAGGAGCGCCGCTTCGGCTGCGGCGTGGTCCTGCTGCGCCACGCCCGCCGCCGCGGCTAGGTCAGCGTCCCGCAGGTCCGCAGGGCGGTGAGGACGAGCGTCTCGACCACGCGGACGACCTCGTCGACCTCGACCGCCTCCTCGGGCCCGTGCGCGAGGCGCACGTCGCCCGGCCCGTAGTGCAGCGTCGGGATGCCGCTGCCGGCGTAGAGCCGGAGGTCGCTGCCGTACGGGGCGCCCCGCTCCCGCGGTGCCGGCCCGCCGGTGACGTCGGCGTGCGCGGTCGCCACCACCCCGGCGAGGGGATGGCCCACGGGCAGGGAGCCGCCGGCGAACTGCCCGCCGGACCAGGTGACGACGGGCGGGTGGTCGCGCAGGTACGGGTCGGCCTCGGCCACCACGCCGACCCAGTACTCGAGCTCCGCCCGGGCGGCGGCCGGGTCCTCGTCGATGCGCAGGCCCAGCCGGCCCTCGGCGACGAGCCGGTCGGGCACGCTGCTCGACCAGTCGCCGGCCTGGACGCGGCCGATGACCAGCGGGTACGGGGTCGGGTACTCGCGCATGAGCGGCTCGACGATGCGGTTGCGCTCGGCCTGCAGCGACTGCAGCCCCATGTGCAGCCGGACGTAGGAGTCGATCGCGCTGGAGCCGGCGTACGGCGTCGCCGCGTGGGTGGCCGCGCCCGGGACCTCGAGGGTGAACGTCAGCGCGCCGGCGGCACCGGTGACCAGCGTGCCGCTGGTCGGCTCGGTGATGACGCAGGCCTCGCCGGTGTGGCCGCGCCGGAGGGTCCCGAACGCCCCCAGGCCGCCGTCCTCCTCGCCGATGACCAGGTGCAGCGCCAGACCCCCGCGCAGGCGCACGCCGGACTCCCGGATGGCGCGGACGGCGGCCAGGTTGGCCACGACACCGGCCTTCATGTCGCAGGCGCCGCGGGCGTGGATCCGCCCGTCGCGCAGCGTCGGCTCGAACGGCGCCGTCCGCCAGTGCGCGAGGTCGCCCGGCGGGACGACGTCCACGTGCCCCTGCAGGACCAGCGCCGGGACCCGCGACTCCCCCGCCCGGGTGCCGACCAGTCCCCAGGCCTCCGAGCGCGGCGCCTCCGTGCCGGGGAACCCGTCGGCGGCGGTGAGCTCGTCGAGGTCCATGGCCCACAGGTCGACGTCGAGACCGAGCGACTGCACGTCCTTGGCCAGCCGGTGCTGGACGTCGCACTCGGCGTCGGTGCCGCTGATGCTGGGCACCGCGAGCAGGTCGACCAGGGACGACACGATCGACGGGCGGTCGATCGCGGCGAGGGCCCGCTCCTCGGCGCGGGTCAGCTCGGGCATGGGGCGACTCCTGGGCTTGGTGGGTACCGGCACCGTAGGACCACGCCAGTGCGCGGGACCATTGCGAAACGCGGCGCCGTGACGCGGGTTCATTGCGTTCACCCGCCCGAAACGCAATCATCCGGCGTGGCCTCTCCTGACGAACTGGACCACCGGATCCTCCGCGCCCTGCTGCGCGACGGCCGCCGCTCCTACGCCGACATCGGCGACGAGGTGGGCCTGTCCGCGTCGGCCGCCAAGCGCCGGGTCGACCGGCTGGTCCGCGACGGGGCCATCCGCGGGTTCACCGCCGTCGTCGAACCGCACGCCATGGGCTGGGAGATCGAGGCCGTCGTCCAGCTGTACACGAACGGGACCGTGCCGTTCGCGACGATGCGCGCCGACCTGGACGAGGTGCCGGAGGTCGTGGAGGCCTTCACCGTCGCCGGGGCGGCGGACGCCATGCTGCGCGTGGTGGCCGGCGACGTCCCGCACTTGGAGCGCGTGATCAGCCGGCTGCGCGGCCTCGCGTACGTGCAGCAGACCGACACCACCATGCTGCTGTCGGTGATGGTGCGCCGTCCGAACGTGCCGCAGACGGCCTGACGGTCAGCTCGCGACGGGCTCCCGGCAGCCGCTCACCAGGGCCCGTGCCGCCGCCTCCAGTACGGCGACGACGTCCCGCCCGAAGACCACGTCGCACGGGTGCTGCCCGCCCGCGACCGCCGCGGCGGTCAGTTCGTCGACGGCGGTGCGGAAGGCCTCGACCGGGCTGTCGGTCTCGGGCAGCAGCACCAGCCGGCCGGCGTCGCCGTGCACGAAGAACTCGACGCCGGTCGACATGGGGGCGACGGTGTGCGACAGCGTGACGGTCGAGGCGACGCCGGATTCGTGCGTGAGCACCAGGTGCACGGTGTCGCGGACGCCCGCGCCCGCCTGGACGGAGACGACGGGGCCGAGGGCCGGCACCAGGAGCGACAGCGCGTGCGGGCCGATGTCCCAGAGGGCGCCGTGCTCCTGCCGCCAGGGCGAGGCGCCGAACGGGGACCCGGCGATCGAGGACAGCCAGGACCCGGCGCCACCCGCGAGCTCCGTGCGGGCGGCCTGGGTCAGCCAGGTCGAGGTCTGCGCCTGGAACCGGAAGGTGAAGAAGACGACCGACGCCACGCCGGCGTCGCGGACGGCGGCGACGACGCGGTCGGCGGCGGCGACGTCGAGGGCGATCGGCTTCTCCAGGAGGAGGTGCTTGCCGGCCGCCGCCGCCTGCTCGGCGAGCGGCGCCTGGACGTGCGGCGGGAGGGCGATGGCGACCGCCTCGACCTGCTGCAGCAGCTCGTCGACGTCGGAGAAGCCGGGGACGTCGAACTCGGCGCCCACCGCCTCGGCCTTCGCGAGGTCGCGGCCCCAGACGCCGACCAGCTCGGCGGTGGGGTGCTCGGCCAGCGCGGTCGCGTGGACCTCCTTGGCCCAGAAGCCGGTGCCGAGGACGCCGAACCGCATGGTCAGACCGCGCCGAACTGGCGGTCGCCGGCGTCGCCGAGCCCCGGGACGATGTAGGCCTTGTCGTTGAGCCCCTCGTCGACGCTGGCGGTGAAGACCCGCAGCGGCAGGCCGCTCTCCTCGAGCCGGCGGATGCCCTCGGGCGCGGCCAGCGCGCACAGGACCGTGATCGAGGTGGCGCCGCGTGCGGTGAGCAGACCGCAGCAGTGCACCAGCGAGCCGCCGGTGGCCAGCATCGGGTCGAGGACGAACACCTCGCGGTCGACCAGCGACTCCGGCAGCGAGGCCATGTACGCCTCGGGCTGGAACGTCTCCTCGTTGCGCGCGAGGCCGACGAAGCCCATCTGCGACTCGGGCAGCATCCCGTGCGCGGTGTCGGCCATGCCGAGGCCGGCGCGCAGCACCGGCACGATCAGCGGCGGCGAGGCCAGCCGGTAGCCGGTCGTGGAGGTGACCGGCGTCCGGATCGGCTCCTCGGCGATCGCCAGGTCGCGGGTGGCCTCGTAGACCAGCATCTGCGTGAGCTCGCGCAGGGCGGCGCGGAACATGGCGTTGTCCGTCCGCTCGTCACGCATCTTCGTCAGACGCGCACGGGCCAACGGGTGGTCGACGACGGTGAGCTGCACGCGGCACACCGTATCGGCAGGTCCCACGTGCGGAGCGTCGTCCCTGAGGCGGCCGTTCCGGCACCCCTCCGGCCGGTGGAGGGACGACCCTCCCGCTCCCGACGAGTGAGTGCGGCACCGGGGCTCGTTGCCCCTCGGGGGATGATGGCGGCATGACCCACCTGCTGGATCCCGACGCGCTGCCCGATGACGCGCGCGCGTTGATGGCGCCGCTCCCGCCGTACGACGACGTCACCCGCTCCGACTCGGCGTTCCGCGCCTTCCTGCACGGCCTGCCCGGCGTCGACCAGGTCGGCGCCGAGTCCCGCGTGGCCGTGCTCGGCACCCGTTCGATCAAGACCACGTCCAAGGCGTGGGCCATCGACACCGCCATCTCGATGGTCGACCTGACGACGCTCGAGGGCGCCGACACCCCCGGCAAGGTCCGCAGCCTGGCCGCCAAGGCCCGCCGCCCCGACCCGGGCGACCCGTCCTGCCCGCAGGTCGCGGCCGTCTGCGTCTACGGCGACCTCGCCGGCGTCGCCCGGGAGGCGCTCGGCGACAGCGGCATCCACGTCGCCGCCGTCGCCACCGCCTTCCCCAGCGGCCGCGCCTCCCGCGCCGTGAAGATCGCCGACGTGCGGGACGCCGTGGAGAACGGCGCCGACGAGATCGACATGGTCATCGACCGCGGCGCGTTCCTGGCCGGCCGCTACCTCGACGTCTACGAGGAGATCGTCGCCGTGAAGGAGGCGTGCGGGGACGCGCACCTCAAGGTCATCCTGGAGACCGGCGAGCTGGTCACCCTCGACAACGTCCGCCGCGCGAGCTGGATCGCCATGCTGGCCGGCGGCGACTTCATCAAGACCAGCACCGGCAAGGTCAACCCGGCCGCCACGCTGCCGGTCAGCCTCGTGATGCTGGAGGCGGTCCGGGACTTCCGCGCCGCGACCGGCCGCCAGGTCGGCTTCAAGCCCGCCGGCGGCATCCGGACGACCAAGGACGCCATCAAGCACCTCGTGCTGATCAACGAGACCGTCGGCGCCGACTGGCTCGACCCCGACTGGTTCCGCTTCGGCGCCTCCAGCCTGCTCAACGACCTGCTGCTGCAGCGCCAGAAGCTGCGCACCGGCCACTACTCCGGCCCCGACTACGTGACGGTGGACTGACCCCCCATGACCAGCAGCACCCGCGCACCCTTCGAGTACGCCCCCGCCCCCGAGTCGCGCTCGATCGTCGACATCGCGCCGTCCTACGGCCTCTTCATCGACGGCGAGTTCGTCGACGGCACCGGCGAGTCGTTCAAGAGCGTCAACCCGGCGACGGAGGAGGTCCTCACCGAGGTCTCCGCGGCGAGCGAGGCCGACGTCGACCGCGCCGTCGCCGCCGCCCGCCGGGCTTTCACCCGCGTCTGGGGCCCCATGCGCCCGGCCGACCGCGGCAAGTACCTGTTCCGCATCGCGCGGCTGCTGCAGGAGCGCGCCCGCGAGTTCGCCGTCCTCGAGTCGCTGGACAACGGCAAGCCGATCCGGGAGTCGCGCGACGTCGACGTCCCCCTGGCCGCCGCGCACTTCTTCTACCACGCGGGCTGGGCCGACAAGCTCGACCACGCGGGCCTCGGGCCGGCCCCGCGACCCCTCGGCGTCGCCGGCCAGGTCATCCCGTGGAACTTCCCGCTGCTCATGCTGGCGTGGAAGGTCGCGCCGGCGCTGGCCACCGGCAACACCGTCGTCCTCAAGCCGGCGGAGACCACCCCGCTGTCCGCCCTGCTGTTCGCCGAGGTCTGCCGCCAGGCCGACCTCCCGCCCGGCGTGGTCAACATCGTCACCGGCGCCGGCGACACCGGCCGCGCCGTGGTCGAGCACGACGACGTCGACAAGGTGGCGTTCACCGGCTCGACCGAGGTCGGCAAGCAGATCGCCCGCGCCGTCGCCGGTACCCGCAAGAAGCTCACCCTGGAGCTCGGCGGCAAGGCGGCCAACATCGTCTTCGACGACGCCCCCATCGACCAGGCGGTCGAGGGCATCGTCCAGGGCATCTTCTTCAACCAGGGCCACGTCTGCTGCGCGGGCTCCCGCCTGCTCGTGCAGGAGTCGATCCACGACGAGGTCATCGCGTCGCTGCAGCGCCGCATCGGCACGCTGCGCGTAGGCGACCCGCTGGACAAGAACACCGACATCGGCGCCATCAACTCCGCCGAGCAGCTCGCCCGCATCAAGGAGCTGTCCGACTACGGCGAGGCCGAGGGCGCCCAGCGGTGGCAGCCGGCGTGCGACCTGCCCGACCGCGGCTTCTGGTTCCCGCCGACGGTCTTCACGAACGTCTCCCCGGCGCACCGCATCGCCCGCGACGAGGTCTTCGGGCCGGTGCTCAGCGTCCTCACCTTCCGCACGCCCGACGAGGCGGTCGCAAAGGCGAACAACAGCACCTACGGGCTCTCGGCCGGCATCTGGACCGAGAAGGGCTCGCGGATCCTCAAGATCGCGAACCAGCTGCGGGCCGGCGTCGTGTGGGCCAACACGTTCAACAAGTTCGACCCGACGTCGCCGTTCGGCGGCTACAAGCAGTCCGGCTACGGCCGCGAGGGCGGCCGCCACGGCCTGGCCGCGTACCTGAAGGGGAACGACGCCTGATGAGCACCGACCGGCTGGCCGTCCGCAAGACCTACAAGCTCTACGTCAACGGCGCCTTCCCCCGCTCGGAGTCCGGGCGCACCTACGAGGTCACCGACGCCAAGGGCCACTTCCTCGCCAACGCGGCCCGGGCGTCGCGCAAGGACGCCCGCGACGCCGTCGTCGCCGCCCGCGGCGCCTTCGGCAAGTGGTCGGCGATGACCGCCTACAACCGCGGCCAGGTGCTCTACCGCGTGGCCGAGGTGATGGAGGGCCGGCACGTCCAGTTCTGCGAGGAGGTCGCGGCGGGCGAGGGGCTGTCCCAGTCGAAGGCCCGTGCCGCCGTGGACGCCGCCATCGACCGCTGGGTCTGGTACGCGGGCTGGACCGACAAGCTCGCCGCCGTCCTCGGCGGGGCCAACCCCGTGGCCGGCCCGTACTTCGACTTCTCCATGCCCGAGCCGACGGGCGTGGTCGCCGTCCTGGCGCCGCAGCAGTCCTCCCTGCTCGGGCTGGTCAGCGTGCTGGCCCCGGTCCTCGCCGGCGGCAACACCGCCGTCGTCGTGACGTCCGAGGAGCGCCCGCTGCCGGCCGTCACCCTCGCCGAGGTCCTGGCCACCAGCGACGTCCCGGGCGGCGTGGTGAACGTCCTGACCGGCGACGCCGACGAGCTGGGCCCCTGGCTCGCCGAGCACGCCGACGTCGACGCCATCGACCTCACCGGCGCCTCACCGCGGCGGGCCATGGAGTTCGAGCGCGAGGCCGCCGGGACGGTCAAGCGGGTCCTGCGTGCTCCGGCCCAGGAGCCGGACTGGACGGCCGACCCCGGCCTGTCCCGGATGACGCCGTTCCTCGAGACGAAGACCGTGTGGCACCCGATGGGGGTCTGACGCCCTGGCGGGCATGATCGCCGGATGCCGGAGATCACCGTCCGAGCGATGACCGACGTCGAGTTCGCCGAGTGGCAGGAGGCCCTCGCCGAGGCCTACGCCGACGAGCAGGTACGCAGCGGGAACTGGACCCCCGACGAGGCGCTGGACCGCGCTCGGGAGGGCAACGCCGCACTGCTCCCGCACGGCCTGGACACGCCCGGGATGCTGCTGCTCACAGGGGTGTCGGCCGACGGCGAGCCCGTGGGGCGCGTGTGGCTCTCGCTCGAGCACCCGCGCGGCACGGCGGACTGCGCCTTCCTCTACGACATCGAGGTCGCCGAGTCCCACCGGGGACTCGGGTACGGGCGGGCCCTCCTGACCGCCGCCGAGGACGCCGCCCGGTCGGGCGGGGTCTCCGCGCTGGAGCTGAACGTCTTCGGCACCAACGCGACCGCCATCGCGCTCTACGAGAGCGCCGGCTATGCCGTCGTCCAGCAGCAGATGCGCACCCGCCTGGTCTGACCGGCGGAGCGAGCGGAACCGGGAAGCGGGCTGCCAGGCGGACCTGGCAGGGTGTCCCCGTGGCCAGGCCCAGCATCGTCCCGATCGCACTCACCCTCGATGACCGCACCGGCTACACGCTGTGGGCTCCTCCGTGGGAGGAGGACGGAGAGGAGTGGCAGGCGTTCCTCGGCACCACCGAGGGCGACACCGCGAAGGTCCACCTCTTCCCGACCCCCGCCGCGCTGGCGGCGTACTGCCGCACCAGCACCGACCACGACCTCGCCGACCACCCGGTCTGGCCGGTCGTCGTCGGCCTCGACCCCGAGGACCTGACGCCCGACGACGACCACCGCTACGACCTCGACGGCGTCTACGACATCGCCGCCGAGAACCCCGACCGCTGGGCGGTCGAGGAGCTGGCGGCCACCGTCGACATCGTCACCCGGCTCGCCGACTGCCTGGACACCGCCGGCGACGAGGACGACGAGGACGACGACGAGACGCAGTTCGAGGCGGTCGCCGAGCTCGCCGCCAAGCCGGAGATCGGCTCCCTGGGCCTCGGCGTCGACGCCTTCGTCGGCCGCTCGGGCGAGGACGCCTGGATCGGCGTCGGCGGGGTGCTCGACGACCTGTGGGAGGACGTCGTCGCCGAGCTGGACGAGCACTTCGACTGGACCGGGGCCGGCTCGGCCACGCTCGACGACTACCCGGCGGCGTCCGAGGTGGAGGACGTCGACCCGGACGACGTCCGGGACGGCCGCGGGGATGACATGGTGATGGTCGACGACGACGAGCCCGCCGGCGCCACGCCGGTGAGCAGCATCGCCCGCGGAGGCCGGATCAACGCCTCCCCCGCCGAGGTCGCCGAGGCCGCGAAGTTCTGGGAGGCGGTCGGCATCCTGCCGGTGGAGATCGTCGTGCCCGACGGCGCCGGGGTGACCCTGCGCTGCTACGTGGACGACGTCGCCCGGTTCCTCGGCCGCGACGGCGAGGTGTTCCTCTTCGACACCCCCGAGCAGCTCGCGCGCTTCTGCAAGGGCAACGAGGAGCACGACCTGGCGGAGATCGCGTCGTGGCCGGAGGTCGCCGACACCGACGTGCGGCCGCTGCCCGCCGACCAGGACCGATACGACCTCACCGAGCTGACCGAGGTGCTCGCCGAGGTGGCCGACGGTGCCGCCGGGCTGGTCGACCACCAGGCGTTCGGCCAGCCGGTGGAGGGCGTGCGCGACCTCGCCGAGTACGCCGGCCTGAGCCGGGTGGAGGCCCTGCTGTCCCCCGCCGAGCCGCTCGGCCGCGCCGTGGCCCACGGCGAGAGCCACCCCACCGCACCGCTCCGCCAGGAGGACGCCGGCGAGCTGCGCCGGCAGTGGGACGAGGTCGTCGCCGAGATCAGCGGGGCACTCGTCTTCCGCGACTGAAGCACGAGATCTGCACACTCGTCCCCATCAGGCCCCTGAAGGGGACGAGTGTGCAGATCTCGTCCGTGAGAAAAGACAGAGCGGCCGGCCCCGGGAGATCCCGGGACCGGCCGCTGCGTCGTTCGGTGCTGAGCGTCAGCTGGAGTAGCGCGACGGGCGGCCGGGCCGCCCACCGGAGCGCTGCGAGCGCTCCCCCGAGCCGTACGAGCGCTCTCCGCCGGACCGCTCGCCGGCCGGCCGCGGCCGGTCGCCGAACGAACGACGCGGACCGCCACGGTGGCCGCCGGGGCGGTCGCCGTCACGACGCGGACGGCCGCCGGGGCCACCGCCGCCGCGGCGCATGTCGCGCTGCGTGCGCTCCTTCGGCTCGACCGCGACGCCGCTGGCGACGAGGTCGACGATCGCCTGGTCGCCGGGACGGATCCGGTCGACGCGCGGGTCGACCTTCGCCGTCCGGAAGCGGCGCTTGGCCTGGCCGACCTGGTCGGGCAGGAGCAGCGAGACGACCACGCCTGCGGCGCCGGCGCGGGCGGTGCGGCCCGAGCGGTGCAGGTAGGTCTTGGCATCCGTCGGCGGGTCGTAGTGCAGGACCAGCGAGACGTCGTCGACGTGGATGCCGCGCGCGGCGACGTCGGTGGCGACGAGCACCGGCGAGCGGGCGTCGGTGAACTCCTCGAGGGCCCGGCGGCGCGCCGACTGCGGCAGCCCGCCGTGGATGGCCTCGGCCTTGATGCCGGCGGCCTTCAGGTTCTCGGTGAGCCGGTCGACGCCGAGCTGGGTGCGGGCGAAGACGATCGTCCGGCCGGGGCGGCCGGCCAGCTCGGTGGCCACCTGCAGCTTGTCGCGGAAGGCGAGGCTGAACGCCAGGTGCTCGGCCGGCGGGGAGTCGTCACCGGCGCGCTTGACCTCGTGCCGGGCCGGGTCCTTGAGGTAGCGGCGCACGAGGGCGTCGACCTCGCCGTCCAGCGTCGCCGAGAACAGCAGCCGCTGGGCGTCGGGGACGGTCTGGTCGAGGAGCTCCTTGACGACCGGGAGGAAGCCCAGGTCGGCCATGAAGTCGGCCTCGTCGAGGACGGTGATGACGACCTCGGCGAGGGTGGCCTCGCCCTGGTTGATGAGGTCCTGGAGCCGGCCGGGGGTGGCGATGACGACATCGACACCGCGGCGCAGCTGCTGGACCTGGCGGTACATGGGCGCACCGCCGTACACGGTGGCCAGCTGCACGCCGGTCGCCTGACCCAGCGGGGCCAGGTTGTCGTGCACCTGCTGGGCGAGCTCGCGGGTCGGCACGAGGACCAGGCCGCGCGGGGCGCGGCGGCCCTGCTTGACCTCGGCGCCGATGCGGGCGAGGAGCGGCAGGCCGAAGGCGAGGGTCTTGCCCGAGCCGGTGGCGGCCTTGCCGAGCACGTCGCGGCCCGCGAGGGCGTCGGGGAGCGCGGAGGTCTGGATCGCGAACGGGCGGTGGATGCCGCGCCGCTCGAGGGCGGTGATCAGCTGCTGGGGCAGGCCCAGCTCGTGGAAGGTCGGGCCCGCGGGGGCCTCGACGGAAAGGTCTTCGGAAGTGGTCTGAACAGCGTTCGACTCGAACGAGACAGGGTGGACCAAGGTCATGCGGGGTGGGGCTCCGATACTGCTCGGAGCGCGTCCCGTGGAAGAGGAGGAGAGCCGGTCAGGTGCCGGCGTCCTCGCTTGGCGATCGCGAACGCCCAGGGAGGACGCGGGATCTGCACGGATGCGCTCGTGCCCAGACGTTCCGTCCGGGAGGATGACCGGCCTTGTGCCGGTGCACCCAGGTTAGCAGCGGGGATGGCCACGCGATTCCCGAGAAGGGGGTGGGCGCGGTCACCCCTGGAGGGCGGCGTACCCCGGCCGGACCAGCTGGTCGAGCAGCCGCTGCTTGTCCGCCTCGCTGATGAAGGCGGCGGCCAGGGCCCGCTCGGTGACGGTCCGGACGTCGTCCCACGACCAGCCGAAGGTGCCGGCGACCGCGGCCACCTCGCTGGTCACCGAGACCCCGCTCATCAGCCGGTTGTCGGTGTTCAGGGTGACGGCGAAGCCCAGCCGGTGGAGCCGGTCGACCGGGTGCTCGGCCAGCGACGGGTAGGCGCCGGTCTGCACGTTGGACGACGGCGCGACCTCGAGGACCACCTGCTCGTCGAGGACGCGCTGCGCCACGGGGCCGAGGGTGCCGTCGGCCGCCACCTCGTCGGCGATGCGGACGCCGTGGCCGAGCCGCTCCGCGTGCGCGCCGTCCAGCGCCGCCCGGATGCTGTCGATGCCGGCCGCCTCGCCGGCGTGGATCGTGCGGTGGGCGCGGGCGCCGTCCAGCACGCCGATCGCCGAGGGGATCCGGTCGGGCGGGAAGCCGATCTCCGGCCCGGCCAGGTCGAAGCCCACGACGCCGGCGTCCCGGAACCGGACGACGAGGCCGGCGACCTCGTCCCAGCGGTCGGCCTGGCGCATCGCGCAGAGCAGCGCGCCGACCCGGATCGGCGACCCCGCCTCGGTCGCCTCCCGGCTGCCGACGGCGAACCCGTCGACCATCGCCTCGACGACCTCCTCGATCGGCAGCCCCTGCGCGGTCGACAGCTCGGGGGCGAACCGCACCTCGGCGTAGACGACGCCGTCCGCGGCCAGGTCGAGGGCGCACTCGCGGGCGACCCGGTGGATCGCCTCCGGCTGCTGCATGACGCCGACGGTGTGGGCGAAGGTCTCCAGGTACTGCACCAGCGAGCCCGAGTCGGCCGCCTCCCGGAACCAGGCGCCCAGGGTCTCCGGGTCGGAGGCGGGCAGGCCGCGGTAGCCGAACTCGTCGGCCAGCTCCAGCACCGTCTGCGGGCGCAGACCGCCGTCCAGGTGGTCGTGGAGGAGGACCTTGGGGGCGCGGCGGATGTTCTCGGCGTTCAGCGCAGCAGGCACCGCGACATTGTCGTCCTCCCGGACGACACCGCAGCCAGGTGCCCCGTCCGACGCGCGGAGCCGTTGCGTCCCTCGGTCGCGGAGGCCTCCGGCCCCCACTCCTCGGGACCGGCCGCTAGGCCTTGTCCTGCCAGCGGAAGGTGGCCACGCAGAGCACGAGCCCGGCGGCACACCACAGCCCCAGCATGAGCGCGACCCGGCCCAGCTCCCACGAGCCGGCCGGCTCCTGCGCGGCCAGGAAGTCGGGCAGGAACACCGACCGCAGCCCCTGCGCCATCCACTTGAGCGGGAAGAACGACGCGATCGTCTGCATCCAGGTCGGCACCTGGCTGAACTGGAAGAAGACGCCGGAGATGAACTGCAGGACCAGCGCGATCGGGGTGACCATCGCCGACGCCGACCGGCCGTTCTTCGCCAGGCTGGAGACGGCGATGCCGAGCAGGGTGCACGCCGCCGAGCCGAGCACGGTGACCCACGCGAAGGTGAACCAGTCGCTGCCCGACGGCAGGTCGATGCCGTAGACGAGGACCCCGACCGCCAGCAGGATCGCCACGATCAGCACCGTGACGGCGAGGACCTGGACCACCTTGCCGACGAAGTAGGCGCTCTTCGGCATCGGCGTGCCCGCGAGGCCCTTGAGCGTCCCGTCGGAGCGCTCGGTGGCGATGCTGATCGCCATGTTCTGCAGGCTGGCGCCGAGGATGCCGGCCGCGATGATCCCGGCCATGAAGTACTGGGTGAAGGTGACGCCGCCGCCGATGTCGTAGTCGAGGACGGCCCCGAACACGACCAGCAGGATCACCGGGAACGCGAGGGTGAAGACCACCGACTCGCGCTGCCGGAAGAACTCCTTGAGCTCCACCGACGCACGGGTGCGGTAGACGGCGGCCAGCGACGGCAGCGCGACCTGCGAGCGGTTCTGGACGGTGGTCATGCCGGGTCCCCGATCATCCGCAGGTAGACGTCCTCGAGGGTCGGCCGGGCCACGGCCAGCTCCGGGACCTCGCCCGGGAACCGGCTCGCCAGGTCCCGGACGAACGCGGTCGGCGTCGCCGTGGCCTCGGTGCGCCGGACGCCGTCCTCGCTCCAGCTGACGACGGCGGGCGCGTTCTCCCGCCCGCCCAGGTGCGCCGGGACGGCGACCTCGACGAGCCGACCGCGCGCGATCACGCCGACGCGGTCGGCGAGCGCCTCGGCCTCGTCGAGGTAGTGGGTGGTGAGCAGCATCGTGGTGCCCAGGTCCCGCAGCGACCGGATCAGGGACCAGAACTGGCGGCGCGCCTCCGGGTCGAAGCCGGTGGTCGGCTCGTCGAGGAAGAGCAGGGTCGGCCGGCCCACGATGCCGAGGGCGACGTCGAGCCGGCGCCGCTGACCGCCGGACAGCGCACGCGCGCGGGACCGCGCCTTGTCCGTGAGCCCCACGAGCTCCAGCACCTCGTCGGCGTCGCGCGGGTCGGCGTAGTAGGACGCCTGGGCCTGCAGCAGCTCGCGGCAGGTGAGCTGGCTGTCGCCCGCGCCGGACTGCAGCACGATGCCCAGCTGCGCCTTCCACGCCCGCGACCGGTCTGCCGGGTCCTCCCCCAGCACCCGGACCTCGCCGGCGTCGCGCTCGCGGTAGCCCTCGCAGATCTCGACGGTCGTCGTCTTCCCCGCGCCGTTGGGACCGAGGAGGGCGAAGATCTCGCCGCGCCGGATGTCGAGGTCCAGCCCGTCGACGGCGGTGAAGTCGCCGTAGCGCTTCACCAGGCCGCGGATGGAGATGGCGGCGGCGGGATCGACCGGTCCGCCGTGCACGGCGGCCGCCGTCGTCGTGGGAGTGCTGGTCACGGGGAGACAGTGTCCCCCTCCGACCTGGGGATCCCGCGCCCAGGTGGCCGCGGGATCCCGCCTACGCCGTGATGCGGTCCAGGACGAGCGGCAGCGGCTGCTCGCCGGTGTCGACGCCGATGGCGCCCTCGAGCGCCTCCAGCGCGCGCGGGATGCGAGCGGCGTCGTCGGTCTGGAGCTCCAGCAGCGGCTGGCCGGCGGTCACCTGCTCCCCGACCCCGGCGGTCCAGACGACGCCCGCCGAAGCGGACACCGGGTCCTCCTTGCGGGCCCGTCCGGCACCGAGCCGCCAGGCGGCGACGCCGAGCGAGTACGCGTCCAGGCGGGTCAGGGTGCCGGTCGCCGGCGCGGTCACGACGTGGGTCTCGGCCGGCTTGGGCAGCGCCGCGTCCGGGTCGCCGCCCTGGGCGGCGATCATCCGCCGCCACACGTCCATCGCCCGGCCGTCGGCCAGCGCGTCGGCCGGGTCGACGTCCCCGCGGCCCGCACCGGCGAGCATCTCGCGGGCCAGCGCCAGGGTCAGCTCGACGACGTCGGCCGGTCCCCCACCGGCCAGCACCTCGACCGACTCGGCGACCTCCACCGCGTTGCCCGCGGCCCGGCCGAGCGGGCGGTCCATCGCCGTCACGAGCGCGACGGTGCGCACCCCCGCCGCCTCGCCGAGGCCGACCATCGTGCGGGCCAGCTCCCGGGAGGAGTCGGGGTCCTTCATGAACGCCCCCGAGCCGGTCTTCACGTCCAGCACCAGCGCGTCGGCGCCCTCGGCGATCTTCTTGCTCATGATCGAGCTGGCGATCAGCGGGATCGACTCCACCGTGCCGGTGACGTCGCGGAGCGCGTAGAGCTTCTTGTCCGCCGGCGCCAGGTCGTTGCCCGCCGCGCAGATGACCGCCCCCACCTCGCGCAGCTGCGCCAGGTAGGCCTCCTCGTGCACGTCGGCGCGCCAGCCGGGGATCGCCTCGAGCTTGTCCAGCGTGCCGCCGGTGTGGCCGAGCCCGCGGCCCGACAGCTGTGGCACCGCGACCCCGCAGGCGGCCACGAGCGGCGCCAGCGGCAGCGTGATCTTGTCGCCCACGCCGCCGGTGGAGTGCTTGTCGGCGGTGGGCCGGCCCAGCGAGGACAGGTCCTTGCGCTCGCCCGAGTCGATCATCGCCTGCGTCCACACGGCGAGCTCGTCCGGCGACATGCCCCGGAAGAACACCGCCATGAGCAGCGCGCTCATCTGCTCGTCCGGCACGGTGCCGTCGGTGTAGGCGCCGATGACCCACCGGATCTGCTCCGGCGTCAGCTGCCCGCCGTCCCGCTTGGTGCGGAGGACGTCGATCGCGTCCATCAGCCCTGACCCCGCTCCGCCGCCGCGACCAGGTCGTCGGGGCCGAACGCGTCGGGCAGCACCTCGCGCATGGGCACGATGCCGAGCGACACCGTCTCGATGAGCATGTCGGCGCCCCCGTGCTCCCACAGCAGCTGCCGGCAGCGCCCGCACGGCATCAGCGGCTGCCCGTCGCCGCCCACGCAGGCCACGGCCACGAGCCGGCCGCCGCCGGTGCGGGCCAGGTCGCTGACCATGCCGCACTCGGCGCACAGGCCCAGCCCGTACGAGGCGTTCTCCACGTTGCACCCGGTGACCACGCGGCCGTCGTCCACCAGGCCGGCGACGCCGACCGGGAACTTCGAGTACGGCGCGTACGCGTGCGTCATCGCCTCGCGGGCGGCCGCCCGCAGGGCGTCCCAGTCCGGCTCGGGACGGGTCACTAGTGCTCTCCTCGTCGGTAGACCAGGCCGTCGGCCTGGGGCATGCGCAATCGCTGGGAGGCCAGCGACAGGACGAGCAGCGTCGTCAGGTGCGGGGTGAACGACACGATCCCCGGCGGCAGTTCGTCGATCAGCAGGTAGAGGGTGAGCGAGAGGCCGGCGAAGGCGCCCGCGAGGACCGCCTGCACCAGCTTGCGGCGCGTCGCCTGCCAGATCGCCACGCCGGCGAGCAGGACCGCCACCAGCAGCAGGAGGGCCACGACGGCGGTGCGGCTGCGCAGCTGGAGCGCGTCGGCGAAGCCGAAGAGGCCCGCGCCGGCGGCCAGGCCGCCCGGCCGCCAGTTGCCGAAGATCAGCGCGGCGAGGCCGATGAAGCCACGCCCGTTGGTCTGGTTCTCGCGGTAGATGCCGGCGATGAAGACCAGGAAGACACCCCCCATGCCGGCCAGCGCACCGGAGATGACCACGGCGATGTACTTCATCCGGTAGACCGCGACGCCGAGGGAGTCGGCGGCCGCCGGGTTCTCGCCGCAGGCGCGCAGCCGCAGCCCGAAGGCCGTCCGCCAGAGCAGCAGGTAGGACGCCGGGACCAGCAGGACGGCGAGGATCGTCAGGACGCCGATGCCGCTGGTGAACCCGCGGAGCACGCCGGCCAGGTCGCTGACCAGGAACCAGTGCTGCCTCTCCAGGTCGCCGAGCAGGTCGGGGCCCGACGACAGCACGGGCAGCGACAGCCGCGGCGGGTCGCTGGAGAGCGCCGGCGACTGCGTGACGCCGCCGCCGGCGTCGTTGTCGGTGTAGAGCAGCTCGGAGAGGAACCGGGCGACACCGGCGGCGAGGATGTTGATGGCCACGCCGGAGACGACGTGGTCGACGCCGAAGGTGACGGTCGCGACCGCGTGCAGCAGCCCGCCGAGGGCGCCGAACAGGACGCCGCCGAGCAGCGCGGCGGCCCATCCCCACTGGTAGCCGGCCCAGCCGGCACCCCAGGTCCCGAGGATCATCATGCCCTCGAGGCCGATGTTGACCACGCCCGCGCGCTCGGAGAACAGGCCACCCAGGGCGGCCAGCCCGATCGGTACGGCCAGCAGCAGCGCGGCCGCCATCGTCGAGGACGACGTCAGCGCCTCCTCGCCGCTGATCGCGCGGACGACCGAGAACAGCACCAGGGCCGCGAGGGCCAGCCACAGCGCCCGGCGGACCGGCCCCCCGCCGGTGAGCAGGTCGGTGATCGGGCCGCGGCTGGGCCGGGTCCCGGGTGAGGTCACCACGGTGCTCATGCCTACGCCCCCTGCAGCTGGTCGAGATCGCGGGCGGGACCGGCAGGGCCACCCGGGGTCTGGTCGGGTCCGGTGCCGCCGTCACCGGCGACCGGGGCGGGCGCCTGGCCGCTGCCGCGCTCGGCCGACCGGCGGGCCACCCGCCGGGCGATCTCGTTCGCGACGACGACCGCGAGCACGATGGTGCCCTGGATGATCGTCACCACCGACGCCGGGAAGTCCGCGATCTGCAGCGGCACCAGCGAGCGGTCGAGGAAGCCGAACAGCAGGGCGGCGAAGGCGATGCCGAGCGGCCGGTTGCGGCCCAGCAGCGCGACGGCGATGCCGAGGAAGCCCAGACCGGCCGTGAAGTCGGTCGTGTACGAGTGCGTCGAGCCGAGCAGGTCGGGCAGGCCGATCAGGCCCGCGACCGCCCCCGAGAGCAGCATCGTCTTGATGACCATGCCGCGGGCGTCCACACCGCTGGCGCTGGCGGCCGACGGCGAGAGGCCGCTGATCTTGAGGTCGTAGCCGAAGCGCGTGCGGTTGAGCAGGATCGCGATGAAGACACCGACGACGATCGCGATCGGCAGGAAGCCGTAGAGCTGCCGCGGGGGGTTCGCCAGCCCGATCGCGCCGAAGATCGCGTTCAGCCCGCCGAGCTGCCCCGACTCGGGGATCTCGGCCGTGCTGATGATCGAGGCGCCCTCCTCGCTCCCCCGGAACGGCCCGGTGAGCAGGTAGGAGGCCAGCCCCAGCGCGATGAAGTTCAGCATGATCGAGCTGATGACCTCGCTGACGCCGCGGGTGACCTTGAGGACGGCGACGATGCCCGCCCAGATCGCCGCGACGAGGACGGCCACCACCACGATCAGCAGGATGTGCAGCGGACCCGGCAGGGCCACGGCCGCACCGACGGCCGCGGCGACGATCGTGGCCAGCCGGTACTGGCCCTCGACGCCGATGTTGAACAGGCCCATGCGGAAGGCGATCGCCACGGCGAGCCCGGCGAGGAACAGCGGGACGGCGCGGTTGAGGATGACCACGATCGCGGTCACCTGCTGGGCCGGTGTCTCGCCGAAGTCCAGCATGACCTGGAAGACCTCGAACGGGTTGACCTGCAGCGCCGCCATCACCGCCGAGGAGATGACCAGCGCGACGACGACGGCGAGGACCGGCGCGAACAGCGCCGTCCCGATGCGGCGGACGACGGTCATGCCGCACCCGCCGCGGTCCGGGCGCCGGTCATGTAGCCGCCGAGCTCTTCCGGCGTGACCTGCGCCGGGTCCACCGTGGCTACCAGCCGGCCGCGCAGCATCACCTGCAGGGTGTCGGAGAGGCCGATCAGCTCGTCGAGGTCGGCAGAGATCAGCAGGATCCCCATCCCTTCGGCTCGGGCGTCCTTGAGCAGCTCCCAGATCGCGGCCTGAGCCCCGATGTCCACGCCGCGGGTGGGGTGCGCGGCGATGAGCAGACGCGGGTTCGAGCTCATCTCGCGGCCGACGATGAGCTTCTGCTGGTTGCCGCCCGACAGCGCGACGGCGAGGGTGTCCGGGCCCGGGGCGCGGACGTCGTAGTCCTTCATGATCCGCTCGGTGTCGGCGCGGGCGGCCTTGCGGTCGATGAACGCGCCCTTGGCGGCCGGCGGCAGCGTCTGGTGGCCGAGGATCCGGTTCTCCCACAGCGGCGCCTCGAGCAGGATGCCCTGCCGGTGCCGGTCCTCCGGGATGAAGCCCAGGCCCGCCTCGCGCCGGGCGCGGGTGCTCCAGGTCGTGATGTCCTCCAGGCCGACCGTGCCGCCGTCGCCCTTCGTGCCGCCGTCGAGGTGGACCGAGCCGGTCACCGGCGGTCGCAGGCCCATGATCGCGTCGACGAGCTCGGCCTGCCCGTTGCCCTCGACGCCGGCGATCCCCACGACCTCGCCGGCGCGGACGGTCAGGTCCACGTCGTCGATGACCGCCCGGCCCTCCGGGGTGTGGACCGTGAGCCCGCGCAGGACGAGCACCGGCTCGTCGCGCACGGTGGAGCTGCGGGTCTCCGGCGAGGGCAGCTCGGAGCCGACCATCATCTCCGCCAGCTGCTTGACCGTCGTCGTCCTCGGGTCGGCCTCGCCGACGGTGGTGCCGCGCCGGATGACGGTGATCGCGTTGGCGACCCGGCGCACCTCGTCGAGCTTGTGCGAGATGAACAGGACCGTGAGGCCCTCGCGGGTGAGCTCGGCGAGGTTGCCGAAGAGCTCGTCGACCTCGTGCGGGACCAGCACCGCGGTCGGCTCGTCGAGGATCAGGATGCGGGCGTCGCGGTAGAGCACCTTGGCGATCTCGACCCGCTGCCGCGCGCCCACGCCGAGGTTCTCGACCAGCTCGTCGGGGTCGAGGCCCAGCGCGTAGCGGTCCGAGATCTCCCGGATGCGGCGGCGGGCCTCCGCGCGGTCGAGGCGGACGCCCTTGGTCGGCTCGCTGCCCAGGACGATGTTCTCGAGGACGGTGAAGTTGTCGGCCAGCATGAAGTGCTGGTGCACCATGCCGATGCCGGCGGCGATCGCGTCGGCCGGACTGCGGAAGGACACCTCGCGTCCGTCGACGACGATCTGGCCCTCGTCGGGCCGGTGCTCGCCGTACAGCGTCTTCATCAGCGTCGACTTGCCCGCGCCGTTCTCGCCGACGATCGCGTGCACCTCGCCGCGGCGGACCCGCAGCTCGATGTCGCGGTTGGCGACGACGCCGGGGAAGCGCTTGGTGATGCCGTGCAGCTCCACGGCGTACGCGTCCTGACCGGCGCGCGCGGCCGGGGGCGGGCTGCCGCCGGTCACTCCTGTTGCGGCCATGTTGGGCCCCTCCCTCGGATGCGGCCACGGGTGCGCGGCGCACGTGTGCTCGTGCGCGCCGCAACGGGGTCGGCCGCCGCGGCGCTGCGGTTCGGGCTGGCCGCATGATGTCGCACCTCGTCGTCCCGGCGGGAGACCGGGGGCCGGTGCGGGGCGTGCGGTGCGCCCGGATCGCGACGGCGGGCCCGGGCTGCGCGCCGCTGGTCGCGGTGCGCCCGGACCCGCCCTCGGGGGTCGAACGGCGGGGGGGGGGGGGGGGGGGGGGGGGGGGGCGGGGGGGGGGGGGGGGGGGGGGGGGGGTTGGGCTGTAT
>NZ_JBJGZL010000020.1:0-41067 GCF_054050495.1 Blastococcus sp. SYSU D00922 | reverse complement strand
ACCCCGCCCGCGGGCGGGGCCACCGTCGCGGCGGGCCCGGCCGCGGGGCGCCCCCCCGCCCCCCGGCCCCCCCCCCGGGACGGCGTCGAGGACCTCGTCGCGGGTGAAGCCCAGCACCTGCAGGACGGCGTCCAGGTAGGGCTGGTTGAGCGCGGTGTGCGCCTGCTCGCGCACGAACGGCTTGGCGTTGAAGGCGATCCCGAGCCCCGCGGTGCTGAGCATGTCGAGGTCGTTGGCGCCGTCGCCCACCGCGACCGTCTGCTCCAGCGGGATCCCGTACTGCTCGGCGAACCGGGCCAGCGCCCGCGCCTTGCCCGGGCGGTCGACGATCTCGCCCACCAGGCCGCCGGTCAGCTTCCCGTCGACGACCTCGAGGGTGTTCGCGGCGGCGAAGTCGAGCCCGAGGGTCTCGGCCAGCGGGTCGGTGATCTGGGTGAAGCCGCCGCTGACGATCCCGCAGCGGAAGCCGAGCCGCTGGAGCGTGCGGATCAGGGTCCGCGCCCCGGGCGTCAGCACCAGGTGCTCGCGGACCTCGTCGAGCACCTCCACCGGCAGCCCGGCGAGCACGCCGACGCGGGCCCGCAGCGACTCGGCGAAGTCCAGCTCCCCGTTCATGGCGGCGGCGGTGATGCGGGCGACCTCGGCGGCGCGTCCGGCGCGCGCGGCCAGCTCGTCGATCACCTCGCCCCGGACGAGCGTGGAGTCGACGTCCAGCACGATCAGTCGCTTGCTCCGGCGGGCGAGACCCACCTGCTCGACGGCGATGTCGGCTCCGGTCGTCGCGGCCACCTCGGCCAGGCGGGCGCGCAGCGTCGTGCCGTCGGCCCCGGACACGGTGAGCTCGAAACTGGTGACCGGGTAGTCCGAGAGCCGGCGGATGGCGTCGATGTTGCCCCCGACGTCGGCGATCGCCCGGGCGGCCCCTCCGACGGCGTCCGGCGGCACCGGACGGCCCAGCACGATGACGTGGTGCGGGCGGTCGGCCGGCCGCGGCGCCGGCTCGTCGGGCGACACCCGCTCCACCGTCACCTCCAGGCCGGTGTCGGCGGCGACCTCGCCGGCCAGCGCCCCCAGGTGGGCGATCAGGGCGCCCTGATCCGGGACGCCCTCGCCGGGCAGCGCCGCCACGACGACGCCGAGCACGAGGTGGCCGTGCACGACCACCTGCTCGACGTCGAGCACCTCCACGGGGACCGGGCCGGACGCGAGCGCGGAGAACAACCGGGCGGTCACCCCCGGGCGGTCGTCGCCGGACACGGTGAGCACGGCCTGCGCCGTCACGGGGGCCGGCTCCGCCGGAGGGCGTGGGGTCGGGTCGAGCGGCACCCCGTCATCGTGCCTGACCCGCCCCCACGAACCGGAGAGGCCCAGGACCGTGACGGTCCTGGGCCTCTCGGCGGGTCAGTTCAGGCGGATCAGGTCGGGTCGGGGTCGTTGGGACCCTGGCGCGGGCCGGTGCCGGGCACCAGCTCGCTGACGCCGCCGTACGGCTTGTGCCGCTTGCCGGCGTGCGCCTCGTCCTGGAGCCGCTGCAGCAGGTGCGGGTAGTGCGCCTCGAACGCGGGCCGCTCCGAGCGGATCTTCGGGATCTCGACGAAGTTGTGCCGCGGCGGCGGGGACGACGTGGCCCACTCCAGCGAGTTGCCGTGGCCCCACGGGTCGTCGCGCAGGGCGAGCTCGCCGTACTTCCACGACCGCACGACGTTGTAGACGAACGGGATGACCGACGCACCGAGGATGAACGACCCGATCGTCGACACCATGTTCAGCGCGGTGAACGTGTCGGTGGGCAGGTAGTCCACGTACCGGCGCGGCATGCCCTCGCCGCCGAGCCAGTGCTGCACGAGGAACGTCGTGTGGAAACCGATGAAGGTCAGCCAGAACTGCAGCTTGCCCAGCCGCTCGTCCATCATCCGGCCGCACATCTTCGGGAACCAGAAGTAGATGCCGGCGTAGGCGGCGAACACCACGGTGCCGAAGACGACGTAGTGGAAGTGCGCCACGACGAAGTACGAGTCGTTGAGGTGGAAGTCGATCGGCGGGCTGGCCAGCAGCACGCCGGTCAGGCCACCGAGGAGGAAGGTGACCATGAAGCCGATCGAGAACAGCATCGGCGTCTCGAAGGTCAGCTGGCCGCGCCACATGGACCCGATCCAGTTGAAGAACTTGATGCCGGTCGGGACCGCGATCAGGTAGGTCAGGAAGGCGAAGAACGGCAGGAGCACCGCGCCGGTGGCGTACATGTGGTGCGCCCACACGGCGAGGGAGAGCGCGCCGATCGCGATGGTCGCGAAGACCATGCCCTTGTAGCCGAACAGCGGCTTGCGGCTGAACACCGGGATGATCTCGGTGATGATGCCGAAGAAAGGCAGCGCGATGATGTAGACCTCGGGGTGGCCGAAGAACCAGAACAGGTGCTGCCACAGCATCGGGCCGCCGTTCTCGTCGGAGTAGACGAGAGCGCCGAGGTTGCGGTCGGCCAGCATGCCGAAGATCGCGGCGGTGAGGATCGGGAACGCCAGCAGGATCAGGACGCTGGTGACGAGCGCGTTCCACGTGAAGATCGGCATCCGGAAGAGCGTCATGCCGGGGGCCCGCAGGCAGACGATCGTGGTGATGAAGTTGACGCCACCGAGGATCGTGCCCAGACCGCTGACGGCCAGGCCGGCGAACCACAGGTTGGCGCCCGCGCCCGGGGAGTTCACGCCGTCGGACAGCGGGGCGTAGGCGTACCAGCCGAAGTCGGCCGCGCCGCCCGGGGTCAGGAAGCCCGAGACGGCGATGAGGCTGCCGAAGAGGAACAGCCAGTAGGAGAACGCGTTCAGCCGCGGGAACGCGACGTCCGGAGCGCCGATCTGCAGCGGCATGATCAGGTTGCCGAACGCGAAGAACAGCGGCGTCGCGAACATCAGCAGCATGACCGTGCCGTGCATGGTCAGCAGCTGGTTGTACTGCTCCGGCGACAGGAACTGCAGCTCCGGCCTGGCCAGCTCGCCACGCATCAGCAGGGCCATCAACCCGCCCGCGATGAAGAACGCGAACGAGGTGACCATGTACATCAGGCCGATGGTCTTGTGGTCGGTCGTCCGCAGCAGGTTGGACAGCCGCGAACCCTTCTCCGCCACGTGGACCGGACTCGGCCGACTCACGATGGGCGCCGGTGCAATCGTCACGCGTCGGAGCTTAACCGTTCCCTTATCAGCGGATCGGCCGACCACGGAGGGCGCGCCGGTGACCGACCGCACATCCCCGGTTCCGGGCGGGAGGACGACCGTCCAGGGCGGACCGGGGGCGAGTTTTCGATCATGAGGGCCAGGGAATCCCCTCCCCCGCGCCCGGAGATCCCGGGGGCCCGGCCCGCTCCCGCGGACCACCACCGGGAGGTCCACCCATGTCCATCGGCGGCATCATCCTGGCGATCGTCATCGGCCTCGTCGCAGGCCTGATCGCGCGCGCCGTCATCCCCGGCAAGCAGGACCTCGGCATCGTCGCCACGATCGTCCTGGGGCTGATCGGTTCCGTCGTCGGCAACCTGATCGTCAGCCTCGTCCGCGACGGAGAGGCCACCTTCGACCTCGGCGGCTGGTGGGCCTCCATCCTCGGCGCGATCGTCGTGCTGGGCATCTACGTGGCCGTCGCCGGTCGCGGCCGGCGGTCGGTCACGCGCTGACCGCTCCCGCCCGCGGGCGGTAGGTCCCGACGTCGACCGACACGGTCACCTCGATCGGCTCGGGCATCCCGGCGAGCCGGCCCGCGATCGTCTCCGGCGAGGTGTGCCGCGCGTGCGGGCCCATCCCGACGAGCGTGGCGACCGCCACGCGGGGCAGGAGCAGCCGGTGGCGCAGGCTCGTCGTCCGCACGGGTTCGAGGCCTGGCTCGAGCGAGGCGGCCAGCCGCGCCGTCTTGTCCGGGTCGACGCGCAGCAGCCCCAGCGGCCCGACCAGCTCCCCCAGGTGGTCAGCGGCCGGCGTCACCACGACCAGGCGGCCCTCGGGCGCCAGCACCCGGGCGATCTCGGGCCCGTTGCGCGGCGCGAAGACCACGAGCACCCGGTCGACGGCACCGTCCCGGACGGGCAGCCGGGCCCAGCTGTCGGCGACGACGGCCACCGCCCGCTCGTGGGCCCGCGCCGCCCGTCGGGCGGCGTAGGGCGAGGAGTCCAGGACCACGCCGACGGCTCCCGGCAGGCGGTCGAGCACGCCCGCCAGGTGGTGCCCGGTGCCGCCGCCGAGGTCGAGCAGGGCCGACGGCGCACCGTCCGCCCGCACCGCCTCGGCGAGGGCAGCGGTGACCGGCCCGTAGTGCCCGGCCTCGAGGAAGGCCACCCGGTCGGCGACCATCCCCGCCGAGTCGCCCGACGGCGGCCGGTGCCCGGGCGGGAGCAGCGTCACGTGGCCCTGCCGGGCCCGGTCGAAGGAGTGCCCCTCCGCGCAGCGCAGGGCGGACCCGTCCGGAGGCGCGGACAGCTCCCGGCCGCAGACGGGGCAGGCCAGCAGCGCCACCGCCCGCTCGTCCAGCGGCGGCCGGCTGCTCACCGCCGTGGCGGGACGGCGTGGAAGACGACGTCCCGCAGCTCCCCCGCCTCGGCGACCGCGGTCACGTAGGTGCCGTGCGGCTGGCGGCGGCGGTCGGTGGGCGACCCTGGGTTGATCAGCCGCATGCCCGACGGCGCCGTGGTGTCCCACGGGATGTGGCTGTGGCCGAACACCAGGACGTCGGTGCCGGGGAACCGGGCGTCGCAGCGCAGCTCCCGCCCCTTGGCGTCACCGGTCTCGTGGACGACGGCGAAGCGGATGCCCTCGATCTCGGCGCGGGCGACCTCGGGCAGCCGCTCGCGCAGGGCGCCGTGGTCGTTGTTGCCGTGCACCGCGACCAGCCGCCGGGACCGCGCCTCGAACAGGTCCAGGAGGGCGACGTCGACCCAGTCGCCGGCGTGCACCACGACGTCGGCCTCCGCGATCGCCGCCCACAAGGAATGAGGTAGGTCACGCGCCCGCTTCGGTACGTGCGTGTCGGAGGTGAACACCAGCGAAACAGGCACGACCACATCGTTGCAGGCCGCTACGTTCTCTCCGGCCGGCGATCCGGCCGATCCGTACGAAGCAAGGACAACCCCGTGACCGAACCCCGTCCCACGATCTCGGCCGCCGGCGCGGCGACCCCCGCCGACGAGCCGTACGAGAAGCGCTGGCTGGCGCTGGGCGTCATCGCCATGACCGTCCTGCTGGTCATCCTCGACGCGACGATCGTCAACATCGCCCTGCCCGCCGTCACCGAGGACCTCGGCATCAGCGCGGCGTCGCAGCAGTGGATCGTCACCGCCTACACGCTGACCTTCGGCGGCTTCCTGCTCCTCGGCGGCCGCATCGCCGACTTCTGGGGCCGCAAGCGCACCTACCTCGTCGGCGCCGGCGGGTTCGCGTTCGCCTCCGCCCTCGGCGGCATCGCGCAGAACGAGGCGATGCTCTTCGGCGCCCGCGCCCTGCAGGGCGTCTTCGGCGCGCTGCTCGCCCCGGCGTCGCTGGCGCTGCTGACCGTGCTGTTCACCGACCCCAAGGAGCGGGCCAAGGCCTTCGGCGTCTACGGCGCCATCGCCGGCGGCGGCTCGGCGGTCGGCCTGCTGCTCGGTGGGGTGCTCACCGAGTACGCCGACTGGCGCTGGTGCTTCTGGGTGAACCTGCCGGTGGCGCTGCTCGCCATCGCGCTGGCGATCCCGATCGTCCCGGAGAGCAAGGCCCCCGGTGACACGAAGTACGACATCCCCGGGGCGGTCCTCATCACCCTGGGCCTCGCCTCGATCGTCTACGGCTTCACCCGGGTCGCCGAGGCGTCGCAGACCAACGCGGCGGAGACCGCCGCCGCCAACGCCGAGTCGGCCGCGCAGGGCAACCCCACGCTGCTGACCCCGGACAGCGGCTGGACCGACGGCCTCGCGTGGGTCTTCATCGTCGCGGGCCTGGTCCTGGTGGCGCTGTTCGTGCTGCTGGAGATGCGGACCCGCAACCCGCTGCTGCCCATGCGCATCGTGCTCGACCGCAACCGCGGCGGGGCCTACCTGACCTCCACGCTGGTCGGCGCCGGGCTGATCGGTGCGTTCTTCTTCCTGAGCCTGTACTTCCAGCAGGTGCTGGGCTACGAGCCGATCGAGGCCGGCTTCGCGTCGCTGCCGACGACGCTCGGCGTCTTCATCTCGGCCGGAGCGGCCAGCGCCCTGGTGCCGCGGGTCGGGCCGAAGCCGCTGATGGTGCTCGGCGGGCTGCTGGCCGCCGGCGGGCTCTTCACGCTGTCGTTCGTCGGGCTGGACACGGACTTCTGGGCGCTGCCGTTCCCCGGCCAGCTCCTGCTGGGCCTGGGCCTCGGCTTCACCTTCGTGCCGCTGTCGAACCTGGCGCTCGTCGGCGCCGGTCAGCACGACGCCGGGGCGGCGTCGGCGATGCTGAACGCCACGCAGCAGGTGGGGGCCTCCATCGGCACCGCCGTCCTCGCCTCCCTGTCGGTGGCGGCGATCAGCGCCTACACCGCCGACGCCCTCACCTCGGGGGCGAACCCGCAGGACCCGTCGGTCGGCCTGACGGCGCAGGTGGAGGGCTACACCACCGCCTTCACCTGGGCCGCCGCGCTGCTGGTGCTGGGCGCCGTCGTCGCCGGCCTGCTGATCAAGGCGACCAAGGAGGACCTGCCCGCCGAGGGTGACGCCGTCGTCCACGTCGGCTGAGCCACCGCCCGTCAGGCGCCCCCTCCCGCTCCGGGAGGGGGCGCCTGACGCGTTCTCAGGCCTTCTGCTGCTGCTGCTCCGCCAGCGCCCGCAGCCGGGCGTTGTAGGCGGCGAGCTCCGCGTCCCCCGTGCGATCCGCCGCCCGGTCGAGCGCCTTCGCGCGGCGGTCGTCCGAGCTCGCCCAGGAGAAGAAGACGACGGCGAGCACCAGGACGGTCGGGAGCTCCCCGAACGCCCACACGATGCCGCCGGCCTCGCCCTGGTCCCGCAGCGGGTCGATGCCCCAGCCGGCCGGCGGGTTCGCGAACGTGTCGACCACCAGCGAGCCGGCCATCATGATCGCGACGCCGAAGAAGGCGTGGAACGGCACGGGCAGGAACAGCTCGAGCATCCGGCCGGGGTGGCTCAGCGTCCGGGGCCAGGGGTCCTGGGCGACGATAGGCCCGAAGAAGAGCAGCCCGGTGACGACGAAGTGCGCCAGCATCAGCTGGTGCCCGGCGGGGTTGCCCATGAGCGCGTCGAACAGCGGCGTGAAGTAGACGCCGTAGAGGCTCGCGATGAACAGCGGGATCGAGAACAGCGGGTGCGCGACGAACCGCGCGAACCGGCTGTGCAGACCGTTGAGCAGCAGCGCCCGCGGCGCCCCGGCCGGCCCCTGGCCGCGCGGCAGGGTGCGCAGGGCCAGCGTCACCGGGGCGGCCAGCAGCAGGAGCAGCGGGGTGATCAGCGACAGGACCATGTGCTGGGTCATGTGCACGCTGAACAGCACCATGCTGTAGCCGTTGAGCCAGGTGCCGGTGACGGCGAACAGCGACGCCGTCCCGCCGATCCAGGCGAGCACCCGCCACCAGGGCCAGGCCACGCCGGTGCGCCGCAGGCGCACGACCGCCACCAGGTAGAGCACCAGGCCGACGACGCTGAGCACGGCCAGGACCGACCAGCCCTCCAGGTGCGGGATGAACATCCGCGCCCAGGTCGGAGGCGCTGAGGGCACCCACATGCCCGAGTGGTGCCCGTGGTCCACCAGTGCCTCCGCTCCGCGTCGTCCGTGCGGGCACCACTGTCCCACCGACGGGTTCAGTCGTGGACCGGTGCCTCGTGCCCGGCGTGCGCCTCCGCCTCGAGCTGGAAGGTGCAGTGCTCCATGTCGAAGTGCTGCCCCAGGCACGCGCAGAGCGCGTCGAGCACGCGGCCGCCGTGCCCGGCCTCGAGCGCCTCGTCGGTGACGACCACGTGGGCGGAGAGGACCGGGAGGCCGGACGTGATCGTCCAGGCGTGCAGGTCGTGGACCCCCAGCACGCCGTCGACGCCGAGGATGTGGGCGCGCACGGCGTCGAGGTCGACGCCCCGGGGAGCGGCCTCCAGCAGGACGTCGAGCGCCTCCCGCAGCAGGTGCCAGGCCCGGGGCACCACGAGGCAGCCGATGGCCACCGACGCGACGATGTCGGCCGGCGTCCACCCGGTGGTGAGGATGACGACGGCGGCCACGATGACGGCAACCGAGCCGAGCGCGTCGGCGAGCACCTCGAGGTAGGCACCGCGCAGGTTCAGCGACGCGTCGCGGCCCCGGTGCAGGACGGCGAGGGACCCCAGGTTCACGACCAGGCCGACGCCCGCGACGACGAGCATCAGCCCCGAGCCGATCTCCGGCGGCTCGCCGATGCGGCGCACCGCCTCGACGAGGACGTAACCCGCGACCAGGAGGAGCAGCAGCCCGTTCGCCACGGCGGCGAGGATCTCCACGCGCTGCCAGCCGAAGGTGCGGCGCCCGCGGGCCGGCCGCTGGGCGAGGGTGACCGCGGCGAGGGCGAGCGCGATCCCGGCGGCGTCGGTCGCCATGTGCCCGGCGTCGGCCAGGAGCGCCAGCGAGCCGGAGAGCAGACCGCCGACGATCTCCGCCGCCATGACGGCGAGGGTCAGGCTCAGGACGACGACGAGACGCCGGCGGTGGCCGCCCGCGGCGGTCCCCGGCGTGTGCGCGTGCGTGTGCCCCATCAGCCCTCCCTTCTCCCGGCACAGTCTGCCCCGACGACGACGCCCCCTGCCGGAATCTCCGGAGGGGGCGTCGGGGGTCGTGCGGCGGTCAGATCTGGACGCCGCGCTCCCGGAGCCAGGGCAGGGGGTCGATCTTCTCGCCGTCGAGGCCGCCCACGTGCACCTCGAAGTGCAGGTGCGGGCCGGTGGACTGGCCGCGGTTGCCCAGCAGCGCGATGGTGTCGCCGGCCTTCACGACCTGGCCGGCCTCGACCAGGATCGAGTCCATGTGGCCGTAGACGGTCACGTCGCCGTTCTCGTGCTGGATGTAGACCGCGAGCCCGAACCCGCTGGCGGGCCCGGCCTCGAGCACGACGCCGTCCATGACGGCGTACTCGGGGGTCTGCATCGGGGCGGCGAGGTCGATGCCGGCGTGCAGCGTGCCCCACCGCGCGCCGAAGCCGCTCGTGAGGCGGGCGCCCTGCACCGGCAGGACGGCCTTCGGACGGGCGGCCTCGGCGGCCGCCTCGGCGGCGACGCGGTCGGCCTCGGCCTGCACCTCGACGGCCGCTGCCTGCTCGGCGTCGCGGGCGTTGCGGCTCACCACGAGCTCGCCGAGGCGGGCGGCGGCGTCGGTGTCGGTGATGGCCTCGGCCGGGACCGCCTCGATGCCGAGCTCCTCGGCCACGCTCACCGACGAGCTCATGGTGTCGGTGGCCTGGGCCCGGGGGTCGTTGGTGGTGACCGAGCTGACGCTCAGCGCGGCGATGAGGCCGGCGGCGAGGTAGACACCCGGACGGCGGCTGATCGACGGCGGGCGGAAGCGCAGGAAGCGAGCCCGGCGCCCCTCCTCGGCGACGACCGGGGCGGCCTCGGCGGTGGTGCCCGCCGACTCGGCCAGGGCCGCCAGGATCTGGGCGGCCGGCACGGTGCGCTTGTGCGGCGTCGGCCGGACGCGCGGCGCCTCGACGGCGGGGGTCTCGGTCGCGACGGCGACCGCAGCCTTCGCGGCGGCGGGCTTCGCCGTGGCGGGCTTCGCGGTCGCAGCCTTCGCGGCGGGAGCAGCCTTCGCGGTCGCAGCCGTCGCGGCGGGAGCAGCCTTCGCGGCGGTCGCCGGCTTGGCAGCCGCAGCGGTCTTGGCGGCGGTCGCCGGCTTCGCGGTCGCGGCCTTCGCGGCGGGAGCAGCCTTCGCGGCGGGAGCAGCCTTCGCGGCGGTCGCCGGCTTGGCAGCCGCAGCGGCCTTGGCGGCGGTCGCCGGCTTCGCGGTGGCGGGCTTCGCGGTCGCGGCCTTCGCGGCGGGAGCAGCCTTCGCGGCGGTCGCCTTCGCGGTCGCCGGCTTCGGGGCCGGAGCAGCCTTCGCGGGGGTCGCCGGCTTCGCGGCCGGGGCCGCCGTGGCGGGCTTCGCGGTCCGGGTGGTCTTCGCGGCGGCGGCGCGGGCTGCCTTGGCGGCGGACGCTGCCTTCGCGGCGGACGCGGCCTTCGCGGTGGCGGCCTTCGCGGCGGTCGCCGCCTTGGCGGTCGCGACCTTGGCGGTCGCCGCCGTCGCCGTCGCGGCCTTGCCCGTGGCGACCTTGCGGGTCGCGCTACCGGCGGCCTTGGCGCGGGCGGCGATCGAGCCGGCCGCACCCGTCGCGGCCTTGGCGCCGGTGGCACGGCGGGCCCGGGTCGCGGGAGCCGGGGCAGCGGCGGTGGTCGGGGCGGACCCGGAGCGCTGCGCCGTCCCCTGGCGCTGCGACGGGACCGTGCTGGTCGCCTTCCGGGCGGCCGGCCGACGCGAGGTTCCGCGGGCCGGGGCGAGGGTGGCCGGGGATCCCTTGGCGGGTTCCGACCCCTCCTCGAGGAGGCGGTCCTGGTGGAGCGAACTCATGCACCTGACTTCCGTTTGCGGGCATTCCACGTGCACTCCCGGGGAGAGGAGCGGGGCCCATGTAAACACGTCGTGATGTTTTCGTGATGTGCACAAGGGGGTAACGACCTGCAGTTATGTGGTCTGGGCCACAAGACCGCATGGTTGTCATTCCGCATTGCGTGAGTGGCGCACTACAGAGAGTGAACGCCACGCAGCGATTTGTTGAAAGTCGCGCGATCCAGGTCACGACGGGGCAGGAGTGCCTCCGAAGGGCCGAATCACGGCCCGATAGAGGGAGATCTCCACATGCGCGCAGTGACTTGGCACGGCCGGGCAGACGTCCGCGTCGACACGGTTCCCGACCCCGTCATCCAGGAGCCGACGGACGTGATCGTCGAGATCACCTCGACCGGCATCTGCGGCTCGGACCTCCACCTCATCGAGGTCATGGCCCCGTTCATGACGGTGGGCGACATCATGGGTCACGAGCCCATGGGCATCGTCCGCGAGGTCGGTTCCGAGGTGACCGCGGTCAAGCCCGGTGACCGGGTCGTCGTCCCGTTCAACATCTCCTGCGGCACCTGCTGGATGTGCTCCGAGGGCCTGTTCTCCCAGTGCGAGACGACCCAGAACCGCGAGAAGGGCTTCGGCGCCTCGCTGTTCGGCTACACCAAGCTCTACGGCCAGGTCCCCGGTGGCCAGGCCGAGTACCTGCGGGTCCCGTTCGGCAACACCCTGCCCATCAAGGTGCCCGCCGGCGTTCCGGACGACCGGTTCGTCTACCTCTCCGACGTCCTGCCCACCGCCTGGCAGGCGGTGCAGTACGCCGGCATCCCGCAGGGCGGCAGCGTCCTCGTCCTCGGGCTCGGCCCGATCGGCGACATGGCCACCCGGGTGGCCAAGCACCTCGGCGCCGGCCAGGTGATCGCCTCCGACGTCGTGCCCGAGCGCCTGGCCCGCGCCCGCCGCAACGGCGTCACGGTCATCGAGAGCACCGATCAGGCCGAGGTCGTGGCGCAGGTGCGCGACCTGACCGACGGCCGCGGCCCGGACTCCGTGATCGACGCCGTCGGCATGGAGGCGCACGGCTCCCCGCTGGCCAGCCTCGCGCAGAAGGCGACGGCCGTCGTCCCCGACGCGATCATGGAGAAGGTCATGCAGGTGGCCGGCGTCGACCGGCTGGCCGCGCTCAACACGGCGATCGAGGCGGTCCGCCGCGGCGGCACCATCTCCCTGTCGGGCGTCTACGGCGGGGCGACCGACCCCCTGCCGCTCATGCGCATGTTCGACAAGCAGATCCAGCTGCGCATGGGACAGGCCAACGTCTGGCGCTGGGTGCCGGACATCCTCCCGCTGCTCACCGAGGGCGACGCCTTCGGCGTCGACGAGTTCGCCACGCACCACGTGCCGCTCGAGGAGGCGCCGCAGGCGTACATGAACTTCCGCGAGAAGAAGGACGGGCACGTCAAGGTCCTGCTCAAGCCGTGACGGCGGCCGGGGTGCCGGCCCGCCCGGTACCCCGGACCCCGCGCTGTGAGCAGTCCCACGCCGCTCCCGGGGCATGGCGGGCGGCGTCGCACGCTTGCCCCTGAGGAGAGTCCACCCCGGCTCAGGAAGGACGACGAGGTCCGCCGGCCGACCGCCCGCGCACCCGTGTCCCCCTGGAGTTCCCCCTCGTGCCTCGCGCGCTGCTCGCCCTCGCCATCGGCGCCTTCGGCATCGGCACCACCGAGTTCGTCGTCATGGGCATGCTGCCCGAGATCGCCGAGGGCCTCGGGGTCTCGGTGTCCGCCGTCGGCATCCTCATCTCCGCCTACGCGATCGGCGTGGTGATCGGAGCGCCCACGCTGACCGCGATCGGGCTCCGGTTCACCCCGCGGCAGACCCTCGTCGCGCTGATGGTCGTCTTCGTCGTCGGCAACGCCCTGTCCGCCCTCGCGCCGACCTACGGGCTGCTGGTCGCCGCGCGCGTCCTGACCGCACTGGCGCACGGCTCGTTCTTCGGCGTCGGTGCGGTCGCCGCCCGGCGGCTGGTGACGCCGGACCGCGCCACCCGGGCCATCTCCCTGATGATCACCGGGCTGACCCTGGCCAACGTGATCGGCGTCCCCCTGGGCACCTTCGTCGCCCAGCACCTCGGGTGGCGGGTCGTGCTGGCCGCCATCGCGCTGATCGGCGTCGCGACGATCGCCGGGCTGCTCGCCTGGATGCCCTCGGACGCCGGCGAGCCCAGCGACCTGCGGGCCGAGCTGCACGCCTTCCGCCGCGGCCAGGTCTGGCTCGTGCTGGCGCTGACCATGATCGGCTTCGCCGCGCTGTTCGCCGTCTACAGCTACGTGAGCCCGATCCTCACCGAGCTGGGCGGCATCTCGGCGGAGTGGGTCACGCCGGTCCTCGCGCTCTTCGGCGCCGGGACGACGGTCGGCACGCTCGCCGGTGGGCGGCTCGGCGACCGGTACGGCTTCTCCTTCGTGGCGGTCGGGCTCGTCGCCATGGCCGGCGTCCTCGTCGCCTTCGCCTTCCTGGCCCGCACGACGGTCGCCGCCGTCGCGCTGCTCGTGCTGTTCGGGACGCTGTCGTTCGCCCTCGGGCCGGTCGTGCAGAACGCCGTCATCGACGCCGCTCGGGTGCCCGGCGGCAGCCTCGTCTCCGCCGCCAACCAGGGCGCCTTCAACATCGCCAACGCGGTCGGTGCCGCGCTGGGCGCGCTGGTCATCTCGCGGGGCCTCGGCTACACGGCGCCGATGTGGGTCGGCGCCGTCCTCGCGCTCGTGGGGGCCGCCCTGGCGGTGCTCGCCCGCGCGGTCGACCGGCGGTCCGCCTCCGCCGACGTCGTCCGGGTGGAGCCGGTGCCCTCCGGTCGGCTGCAGGCGGCCGACGCGGCCTGACCCGGGGTTGGCCGGCCCCCGGCGGGTAGGAGGGGGGCATGACGGTCATCGGCGCGGAGCGCTCAGGTCAGTTCACCCTCGGCGGGCAGCCGGTCCACCGGATCGGCTACGGCGCGATGCAGCTCGCCGGCCCGCACGTGATGGGCCCGCCGGCCGACCGGGACGCCGCGATCGCGGTCCTGCGCCGGGCGGTCGAGCTCGGCGTCGACCACATCGACACCAGCGACTACTACGGCCCGCACGTCACGAACGAGATCATCCGCGAGGCGCTGCACCCCTACCCCGACGAGCTGGTCATCGTGACCAAGGTGGGCGCGCGCCGGACCCCCGACGGGCACTGGCCGGAGGCCCTCTCCCCCGACGAGCTCCGTAGCGCCGTGCAGGACAACCTGGACCACCTCGGGGTCGACGTCCTGGACGTGGTGAACCTGCGGATGCCGGGCTTCGCCGAGCCGGAGGAGCGCTCGCTCGCCGAGCCCTTCGAGGCGCTGGCGCAGCTGCAGCAGGAGGGGCTGATCCGGCACCTCGGGATCAGCAACGTGACGACGCAGATGTTCGCCGAGGCGCAGGCGATCGCCCCCGTGGTCTGCGTGCAGAACCACTACAACCTGGTCCACCGGGACGACGACCCGTTGCTCGACGCACTGGCCCGCGAGGGGATCGCGTACGTGCCGTTCTTCCCGCTCGGGGGCTTCACGCCGCTCCAGTCCGCGGCGCTCGAGACCGTCGCCCGCCGGCTCGAGACCACGCCGATGCAGGTCGCCCTCGCCTGGCTGCTGGCCCGGTCCCCCAACGTGCTGCTCATCCCGGGCACGTCGTCGGTCGCGCACCTCGAGGAGAACCTGATGGCGTCGGCCCGGGTCCTGGGGCCGGTCGAGCTCGAGGAGCTCGACCGGATCGGCGGCACCGGCGAGCCGGACCCCGACCTCTGAGTCACCGCACCGAGCGGATCCGCCCCACCGTGAGCGCTCCGAGCACGGTGGCCAACCCGGCGGCGGTGAACAGGACGTCGTAGCCGCCGAGCTCGGCGATCACCAGCCCGGCCAGCAACGGCGCCAGCGCCTGGGGCGCCACCACGGCGACGTTCATGACGCCCAGCTCGCCGGCCACGGTCCGGGCGTCGGGCAGCACCTGCGTCACCAGCGCCTGGTCGACCGACGTGTAGGCGCCGTAGCCGGCGCCGAGCAGCACGCCGGCGACCAGCGCGGCGGGCCAGCTCGGGGCGAGCACCAGCACGGCGCAGGCGAGTGCCTGGAGGACGGCGGCGCCGGCGACGAAGACCCGGCGCCGGCCGGTGCGGTCCGACAGCACCCCGCCGCCCCACGTCGCGGCCACCGTCGCGACGAGGTAGACGAGCGTCAGGACGAGGAGCGACCCCTCCGGATCGGCTACTCGCAGGCCGTCGGTGAGGAAGTAGAGGAGGTAGGTGGTCCCCAGCGCGTTGCCGAGGTTGACCAGCAGGCGCCCCGCGAACGCCCAGCCGTAGTCGGGGTGCCGCGAGGGTGCTCGCCAGGTGCTGCGCAGCGCCGCACCCAGCGAGCGGGGCCGCTCGTCCTCGGCCGGCCGGGGGTCGCGGGCCCGGAGGAGCCACGGCAGCGCGGCGACGAGCCCGAGGCCGACGACGATGCCGAGCGCCTGGGGGCCGTAGATCGCCGCCGACACCGCACCGCGGTGCTCGACCGGCACCCGGTCGGCGACCGTCGCGGTCAGCCCGGCCATGGCCGCGTACATGCCGAGCTGGGCGACCAGCCAGGCACCGGCCACCGCGGTCCAGGTCGAGGCGGTCCCGGTCAGGAGGAGCCCGGCGGCGTACACCAGCACGCCGCCGGCCACCCACACCCGCCGTCGTCCGATCGGGCTGCGGGACCGGTCGGACAGCGCTCCGAAGAGCGGCAGAGCCACCAGCGCCGCCAGCCCGGCGAGGCCGTTGACGAGCGCGAAGTCGCGGACCTTGTGGTCGGGGTCGACCTCGGCCAGCTGCAGCGGCAGGAGGAGCTGGACCGGGGCGAGCTGGGCGGCCCAGAGCCCCAGCCAGACGAGCCCGAAGCGGGCGGTCCAGGCCCGGTTCACCGGACCTGCGTGCTGTGCGAGGACGGGGTCCGTCACGGCGTTCGCGCCGCGTGCCGGACGACGAACGCCTCCACCGCGGCGTCCAGCGCCGCGCGCGTGGCGGCGGTGTCGCGGTCGACCAGCCAGGTCGTCGTGGCGCCGTCGACGATCGTGATCAGCAGCCGGGCCAGCTCCGGCACCGGCCGGGCCCACCGTTCCCCGGTGAGCTCGGACGCCTGCTCCAGCAGCCGCTCGGCCGCGACGGCGTAGGCGCGGTACTGCTCCCCCGCCAGCGGCCGGAGCGCCGGGTTCCGCAGCGCGTGGAGGGTCAGCTCCAGCATCAGCTGCTCGTGCCCCGGCTCGCGCTCGAGGTGGTCGAGATAGCCGGCGGCTGCCTGCCGCAGGCAGCCGGCGAGCCCGTCGTCGGCGGTCATGCCCGCCGTGGCCGCCTCGAACTCGCGGCCGACGACGCCCCGGACGAGCTGGCGCAGCAGCTCGTCGCGGGAGGTGAAGGCGTAGTGGAAGCTGGCCAGCGACATGCCCGCCTCGGCGACGATCGCCCGCGTCGTCCCGGCGGCCAAGCCGTCGCGGGCCATCACCCGCAGGGCCGCGTCCACGAGGGCGGCCCGCCGCTCCTCGACCGGGAGCCGCGCCACGTCAGCTCCCCACCGGGCCGAGCACCCGGTCCAGGTGGGCGTTGGTGAAGACGCCTCCCGGGTCCAGCCGGTCCCGCAGCGCCGTGAACTCGGCGAAGCGGGGGTAGCGCCCGCGCAGCACCGCGGCGTCCAGCCCGTGCAGCTTCCCCCAGTGCGGTCGGCCCTGGACCTCGCCGGCGATCGACTCGAGGGCGGCGAACCACGGTCCGGGGTCAGTGCCGGCCGGGACGTGGGCCGCGACGTAGGCGGTGGCGCGGCCGGTGGCGGTCGAGAGCGGGATGTCGTCGGCCGCGGCGACGCGCACCTCGACGGGGAAGGCGGCCCGCCAGTCGCTCGCCCGGTGCACGCGGCGGAGCTCGGCGAGGACCGCGGGGGCGTCGGCCACCGGTACGGCGTACTCCATCTCCAGGAAGCGCACCCGCCGGCGGCTGACGAAGACCTCGTGCGAGCGGTCGGTCCAGGTGCGCGGACCCAGGGCGCGCGCCGAGACCCGCGCCAGCGGGGGGATCAGCGCGGGCACGCGCCGGCCGGCGGCGACGACGCCGCCGAAGACTGCGTTGGCGAGGATCTCGTCGTCCCAGACCGCCCGCCAGCGCCCGAGCGGTGCGACCTCGCTCAGCGGCACCCGGGTGTTGCGCTTGGTCAGGCAGCGGTCGGTGTGCGGGAACCAGTAGAACTCGACGTGGTCGGTCGAGGTCATGAAGTCTGCGAAGCCGTCGATGAGGTCCGGGAGGTGCCCCGGGCCCTCCTCGGCGCGCAGCGCGAACGCCGGCTCGGCCTGCAGGGTCACGGTGCTGAGCACCCCGAGGGCCCCCAGCCCGATCCGGCCGGCGGCGAAGACGTCGGCGTTCTCGGTGGCCGAGCAGCGCAGCAGCGACCCGTCGGCCAGCACCAGCTCGAACCCGCGCAGCTGCGTGGCCAGCCCGCCGAAGCGGGCGCCGGTGCCGTGGGTGCTCGTCGACAGCGCGCCGGAGACGGTCTGGCGGTCGATGTCACCGAGGTTCGTCAGCGCCCACCCCCGCGCGGCGAGCTCGGCGTTGAGCCGGTGCAGCGGCATGCCGGCCTGCACGGTCACCAGCCCCGTGGGCCCGATGTCGACCAGGGAGGCATGGCGGTCGAGGACGAGCTGCACGTCCTCCGGGCGGCCGATGGCGGCGAAGGAGTGCCCGCTGCCGATCGGCCGGACCCGCCGGCCCGACCGGGCCACGCGCAGCACCTCCGCGGCGATCTCGTCGGCACCCGCCGGACACACCACCTCGATGCCGGTGGCCCGCTGGTTGCCGGCCCAGTTGCGCCAGCGGTCGGTGCGGGTGGCCGGCACGGCTGCTCCTCGTCGTCCGTCCGCGGCTCGCGCGGGCTCCGGCGCAGCTTGGCCCCCGGCGCACTCCGGGTCAAGTGACTGGGACAGTTGACCCAATGGGTGTCGACGCACGATGCTGCCGCCCATGACCTCCGCGGCGTCCTCCTCCCCCGACGACGCCGCCCGGGCGCTCGAGCGGCTGGACCGCGCGACCGCGTCGCTGGACCCGCCGTTCGCCGTCGTCGACCTCGACGCGCTCGACGCCAATGCGGGCGACCTGCTGCGCCGGGCGGGCGGCAAGCCCGTCCGGGTGGCCAGCAAGTCCGTCCGCAGCCGCGACGTCCTCCGCCGGGTGCTCGCCCGCCCCGGGTTCGCCGGCGTGCTGGCGTACGCGCTGCCCGAGGCGCTCTGGCTGGTCGAGGGCGACGACCCGGTCAGCACCGACGTCGTCGTCGGCTACCCGTCGACCGATCGCGGGGCGCTGCGCCGGCTCGCCGGCGACGGGACGGCGGCGGCGCGGGTGACCCTCATGGTCGACTCGGTCGCGCACCTGGACCTCGTCGACTCCGTCGTCCCGCCCGGCCGGCGGCCGGAGCTGCGGATCTGCCTGGACGTCGACGCGTCCCTGCGTGCGGCCGGGGGCCGGGTGCACGTGGGCGTGCGGCGGTCGCCCGTCCACTCCCCCGCCGAGGCCTTCGCCCTCGCGCAGGCGGTGGCGTCCCGGCCGGGCTTCCGGCTGGTCGGCGTCATGGTCTACGAGGCGCAGATCGCCGGCGTGCAGGACGCCCCCGCGAACCGGCGGGTCCGCGGCCTGGCCGTGCGCCGGATGCAGGCGGTGTCGGGCCGTGAGCTGGCCGGTCGCCGGGCCGCCGTGGTCGACGCCGTCTCCTCGGTCGCCGACCTCGAGTTCGTCAACGGCGGCGGGACCGGCAGCGTGGAGCGCACCGCCGCCGAGGACGCGGTGACCGAGGTGGCGGCCGGGTCCGGCCTCTACAACCCCGTGCTCTTCGACGGCTACCGCGCCTTCACCGGCCGCCCGGCGGCGTTCTTCGCCGCGCCGGTCACCCGGATCCCGGCACCGGGCACCGTGACCGTCGCCGGCGGCGGCTGGATCGCCTCGGGTCCGCCCGGGGCCGACCGGCTGCCCGTGCCCACCTACCCGGCGGGGCTGCGCTGGTTGCCGGCCGAGGGCGTCGGTGAGGTGCAGACGCCGCTGCGGGGGGCGGCCGCCGCGCAGCTCGCCGTCGGCGACCGGGTCTGGTTCCGGCACGCCAAGGCCGGCGAGGTCTGCGAGCACGTCGACGAGCTGCACGCCCTGGCCGGGAACGAGCTGACCGGGACGCTCCGCACCTACCGCGGCGAGGGCCGCTCCTTCGGCTAGCGGGCGCGCTGCACCCGCGTCTCGTCGAACACCGGCTCGGCCGACTCGTACACCCGCCCGTCGGCGCCGAAGACCACGAACCGGTCGAAGGAGCGGGCGAACCAGCGGTCGTGGGTGACGGCGAGGACCGTCCCGTCGAACGCCGCGAGCGCCTCCTCCAGGGCCTCGGCGGAGAGGACGTCGAGGTTGTCGGTCGGCTCGTCGAGGAGCAGCAGCGTGGCACCCGAGAGCTCCAGCAGCAGGATCTGGAAGCGCGCCTGCTGACCACCCGACATGGTCCGGAACGGCTGCTCGGCCGCCCCGGCGAGGCCGTACCGGCGCAGCGCCGCCATCGCCCGCCCCCGGTCGACACCGGGCCGCCCCGGCTCGCCGTGCCACAGCAGGTCGACCGGCGTGCGGTCCTGCCACTCCGGGTGCGCGTGCGTCTGCGCGAAGAACCCCGGGACGACGCGGGCACCCAGCCGCCAGTCGCCGGTGTGCGCGACCGGCTGCCCGGCCAGCAGACGCAGGAAGTGCGACTTGCCCGCGCCGTTGGCACCGAGCACACCCACCCGGTCGCCGTAGAAGACCTCGAGGTCGAAGGGCTGCATCAGGCCGGACAGCTCCAGCTGCTCGGCGATCACCGCGCGCACACCGGTCCGGCCGCCGCGCAGCCGCATCGCCACCTTCTGCTCCGGGGGGCGGTCCGGCGGTGGACCCTCGGCCTCGAACTTGGCCAGGCGGGTCTGCATCGCCCGGTACCGGGAGGCCATGTCGGGCGAGTTGGCCGCCTGCTGCTGGAGGGTGCGCACCAGGTCGACCAGCCGCTGGTGCTCCTCGTCCCACCGCCGGCGCAGCTCGGCCAGCCGGTCGTGCCGCGCCGTCCGGGCGTCGTGGTAGCTGGCGAACCCGCCGCCGTGCACCCACGCCGTCCCGCCCTCGACCGTGACCACCCGGTCGGCGACCCGGGCCAGCAGCTCGCGGTCGTGGCTGACGAACAGGACCGTCTTGCGGGTCTCGAGCAGCCGCTCCTCCAGCCACCGCTTGCCCGGCACGTCGAGGTAGTTGTCCGGCTCGTCGAGCAGCAGCACCTCGTCCGGCCCGCGCAGCAGCGCCTCCAGCGCCAGCCGCTTCTGCTCCCCGCCCGAGAGCGTGGACAGCTCCCGGTACTTGCACCGCTCGTAGGGGACGCCGAGCGCCGCGACGGTGACCGTGTCCCAGGTGACCTCGGCGTCGTAGCCGCCGGCGTCGCCCCACTGGGCCAGCGCGTCGGCGTAGGCCATCTGCGACCGCTCGTCGTCGGTCTCCATGAGCGTCAGCTCGGCGGCCTCGACGGCGTCCCACGCCGCCCGGACGGCGGGCGGCGAGAGATCGACGAGGAAGCGCTGCACGGTGGTGTCGTCGCGGACGGAGCCGATGAACTGCCGCATGACGCCGAGCCCGCCGGTGCGCGCGATCGCCCCCGCCTCGGGCGTCAGGTCGCCGGCGATGATCCGCAGGAGCGTCGTCTTCCCCGCGCCGTTCTCCCCGACCAGGGCCGCCCGTGCGCCCTCGCCGACGCGGAAGTTGACGTCGTCGAGCAGCACCCGTCCGTCGGACAGGGTGTGCCGGACAGCGCTGACGTCGACGTAGCCCACCCCGACATCCTCCCGGCCCGGGCAACCGCGTTTCCGGGCGGTGCGGGGCTCAGTCCAGGGACACCCGCAGGCGCTGGCGGGCCAGCCGCTCGACCAGCTCGGGCAGCGCGTCGGTGGGCGAGCCGCGCAGCTCCTCGCGGCAGGTGCGCACGACGAGGACGATCGGCTCGGGCCCCAGCTCGGGGAACTCCTGCCGCAATCGGGCGATGGCGGAACGGACGGACGGGTCGGGGACGATGGGCGGGACGGCCAACGTCATGGACGTGTCCTCCGGTGCGCGGCCGCGGTGCGGCGTGGTGTTCCCCCCGAGGCCACCTGACGAGGCGGCCGATGTCGTGCTGGAACACCGTGACGCGTGTGGCGCCTGCGATCCAGGGACGAAGGTCCCCGCCGCTGTTCGCCGTCGGCGTGGCGGCCCGTCAGGACGACGAGAAGGCGTTGTCGCCGGCGTCCGTCACGGCCACGGCGTCGCGCACGAGGGCGCTCAGCTCGCCGGTGTCGACAGCGTCGAGGGACGTGAAGCGGATGCAGCTCTTGCCGCACGAGGCCTTGCCCAGCCGCTCGGCCCGCTGCTCGGCGATGTACTCCCCGTCGACGACGGCGCTGACGTACAGGGAGAGGTGCCGCTTCTGCGCCGCCAGCGCGATCAGCGGCCACAGGGTCGTCTCCTTGGCCGACCGCGGCCGGTAGGGCATCAGCCGGTACCCGAGCATGGTGCCCGACCCGACGGGCACCAGCTGCCGGTCGATCCCGGGCGCAGCCGCCATCACCAGCTCGTCGACCCGGCGGAGCTCCTCGCCCCGGGAGCCGGCCGCGTCGAACCAGGCCTCGATGTCGTCGGCCACGGCGACCGGCTCAGCCGAGCATCAGCGAGATGATCGTGGCCGCTGCCGCCAGGACCATCCCGAACACGATGACCATCGCAACCAGCCGCCGGCGCCGCTCCGCACGGGAGCGCCCGTACCCACCCGTTCTCGTCATGGCGGGCAACCTACCGCCGGAACGGCCCGTTCAGGAGGGCCGTCGACCCCACAGCAGGGTGTCCAGCGCGGCGCCGGCCGGGGTCTCCCGCCGCACCTGCTCCAGCCGGTCGACCTCCAGGACGTCCGCGACGGGTTGCAGCCGCTGCACGCTGTGCAGCAGCGCCGGGTCCTGCGGTCCGCTCACGCCGTGGGTGAGGTTCGCCAGGTCGTGCCCCAGCACGAGGAGCCGTCCACCGGGTCGCAACCACCCGACGGCCCGGGCCAGGACGTCGACGGTCTCGGGCTCCGCGAGGTGCAGGTAGGCCACGAGCACCAGGTCCAGGCTCGAGGCCGGCGCCGTCCAGCTCGTGACGTCGGCCGCCACCCACGTGATCCGGTCGGCGCCCGGCTGCGCCCGCCCGCGGTCGAGGCCGACGCGGGAGAAGTCGACGGCCGTCACCCGCCACCCCCGGGCGGCCAGCCAGAGCGCGTGCCGCCCCTCCCCCGCCGCCAGGTCGACCGCGTCGCCGGGCGGCAGGCCGTCGAGCAGCTCGGCGACCAGCGCGTTGGGCTCCGACGACCACTGCTGACGCTCGGCGTACCGCTCGTCCCACTCCTGGGCCCGCACGCGTGCAGTCTGTCGCACCTCCCTGCCACGGTGTGGGGGTGACCGACTTCCGGGACATCGGGTTGCTGCGCCTGGCGGCGCTCGGGCTGGTCGGCCCGCGTGCGACGAGTGCGGCCGAGGCGGTCCGCCGGCTCGGGGCGCTCCAGGGGCAGGACTACCCCGGCGCGCTGATATCGGTGGCGCTGCGCACGGAGAGCCGCCTGCGGGCGGACGTCGAGGCCGCGCTCGACGCCGGGGAGGTCGTGCGGTCCTGGCCGATGCGCGGCACCCTGCACGTGGTCGCCGCGGAGGACCTGCACTGGTTCCTGGACACGGTGGGCGTGCGGGCGCTGAACGGGATCGGCCGTCGGTGGGCGCAGCTGGAGCTGGACGAGGCCCAGGCCGAACGGGCCCGGGAGGTCGTCCTCGGCGCACTCGCCGGAGGGGGCCGCGCATCCCGCACGGAGCTGCTGGCGGCCATCGCCGACGGCGGGGTCCACGTCACCGGCCAACGCGGCTACCACCTGCTCTGGTACCTGTCGCAGACCGGCACCCTGTGCCTGGGGCCCACCGACGGCGCCGGCGAGCAGCTCTTCGTGCTGCTCGACGACTGGATCCCCGCGCCCCGGCGGCTCGACCGCGACGAGGCCCTGGCCGAGCTGGCGCTGCGCTTCTTCACCGGGCACGGTCCCGCGACCGTCGCCGATCTCGTGCGGTGGGCAGGGAGCACCGCCCGCGACGTCCGGACCGGCCTGGCCGCGGTCCGCGACCGGCTGGAGCCGGTGACCGTCGAGGGCACCGAGTACCTGATGGACCCCCGGACGCCCGACCGCCTGGCCGCCGCCCGGGAGGAGGCCGAGGGCGTGCTGCTCCTCCCCGGCTTCGACGAGTTCGTGCTCGGCTACGGGGACCGGACGGCCGTCGTCCCGACCGAGTTCGCGACCCGCATCGTGCCCGGCAACAACGGCATGTTCCGGTCGACCGTGGTGCACCGCGGCCGGGTGGTCGCCGTCTGGCGCTGGGCGGGTCGCGGCGCGAAGCGGACCGCGGACGTCGAGCCGTTCACCGAGCTCGCGACGGAGGTGGCGGTGGCCGTGCCGGCGCTGGCCGCGGAGCCGCCCTGGGTCAGCTGACCCGCTCGAAGAGGAAGACGGGGATCTCGCGGTCGGTCCGCTCCTGGTAGTCGGCGTAGTCCGGGTAGGCCGCCACGGCCCGCTTCCACCAGGCCGCCCGCTCCTCGCCGGTGATCTCGCGGGCGACGCCGTCCCACGGCTCCGGCCCGTCCTGGAGGGTGACCTGGTCCGGGTGGGCGCGGAGGTTGCTCACCCACGCCGGGTCGGTGGGCGCACCACCCTGCGAGCCGACCATGGCGTAGACGCCGTCCTGCTCGACGCGCATCAGCCCGAGCTTGCGGACCTTGCCGCTCTTCGCCCCGCGCGTGCTCACGATGACGATCGGCAGCCCGGTGTCGCGGAGGGTGTTCGCCTCCCGCCCCCCGGTCGCCTCGTAGCGCTCGACCTGCTCGCGGACCCAGTCAGCGGCGCTCGGTTCGTACTCACCCTGCAACGGCATGCACCGAACGTAGTGCCGCGGTCGCCACGTCCGCCTGTCCGCCGACGGTCGGGTGTCGGGGCCGGACGGGTCGGTTGTCGGCGCGGAGGACCTCACGGGAAGATCCTCGGGCCCCCGGGGGGATACGGACCGGATCCAGAGAGGAGAGGACATGGCAGAGCGTGCCGACGACCTGCGCTTCAAACCGCAGGACCTCCTGCTGGCGATGGGCGGCGCGCTGATCCTCGACACGTACCAGGACCCGCTTCCCACGAGGGTCTTCCTCGCCGTGCTCGGATCCCTGGGGATCAGCGACGACGCGACCAGGTCGGTCCTGACCAGGCTCACCGAACGCGGCCTGCTGACCCGTCACCAGAGCGGGAGGGTGGCCAGCTACGGCCTGACCGACACGGCGCGGAGGGTGCTGCGGGAGGGTCGGGAACGCGTGGAGGCGACCGAGCCCTTCCACCAACCCAGCACTGAGTGGACACTGCTGAGCTTCTCCCTGCCCGAGACGCACCGGGACGTCCGGAACCGCCTGCGGTCCCGGTTGACCTGGGCCGGCTTCGGCTGCCTGCGTGACGGGCTGTGGGTGGCGCCGGGCCGCGTCGACCTCGACCGGATCACCGCCGTCGGAGCCGAGGTCGAGGGGTTGCAGATCGACGGGTTCGTCGCCTCCCCCACCCCCGGCACCGACGTCCCCCGGTTCGTCCGGCGAGCGTGGGACCTCGACGCCCTGCGCCGGGAGCACGAGGAGTTCATCCGCCGGTGGGACCGACCCCTCCCCCGGGACCGGGATCCCCTCGCGCTGTTCATCCTCCTCGGCGCCCAGTGGATCCGGCTCCTCCGCCTCGACCCGGCGCTTCCGGAGCGGTACCTCGGCGAGGAGTGGCCCGCCCGTCGGTCGGCGTCCGCGCACCGCGCTGCTTCTGCGGAACTGGCCGCGCCGGCGCAGGCGGCCTTCGTCGATCTGGTGAGGGACGCGCACGCGCGCCGGTGAACCGCCGCTCCGTGGCGCGGCTCACAGAAACATTCGACAATTCGTTGACGCCCGTCACTGGTCCTCCTAACGTCGGCCGCATCCCAGCCCCGTCGTGAGGAACCCGATGTCCCCTCGTTCCCTGGTCACCGGCCTGACCTGCGCCTTGGCCCTCTCGTTCGTCGCCGCCTCCCCCGCAGCTGCCGAGGAGCCCTCGGGCCCCCGGCACGTCGAGGGGACGGTGGATGGCGGGGCCACCGCCTGGGTCGCCGATGTCCCCGCCGACTGGAACGGCACCGTGCTCCTGTACAGCCACGGCTACCGGCCCAGCTTCCTGCCCATCCCGCACACCCCGGAGAACGCTCCGAACGCCGCGACGCGGCAGGCCCTGCTGGACCGCGGCTACGCCATGGTCGGTTCCTCGTACCAGCGCAGTGGTTGGACGCTGGACACCGCCGCCGAGGACCAGCTGCAGACCCTGGAGGCGTTCCGGACCCAGGTCGCACGGCCGTCCCGCGTGCTCGCCGTCGGGACCTCCATGGGCGGCCTGGTGACCGGCCAGCTGGCCGAGCGCCGCGGGGCACCCATCGACGGGGCACTGCCCACCTGCGGGCTCATGCACGGGGGCGTCGACCTGCTCAACTACCAGCTCGACGGCGCCCACGCGATCGCCCAGTTGCTCGTGCCAGCGGGCACCGAGGTGCGGCTGGCCGACTACGAGGGTGACCGGGCGGCCGTCAACGCGACTGCGCGCACCCTCACCGACGCCGTCGTCGCAGCGCAGGACGACCCCGAGGGCCGGGCGCGCATCGCGCTCGCGGCTGCGCTCTACCACCTGCCCCGCTGGGCGGAGGGCCAGGCCGAGCCCGATCGGCGGGACTACCAGGCACAGGTCGACGCGCAGGTCGCCCAGTTCACGTTCGGCCTGGGCTTCACGTACCCCGCCCGGGTCGACATCGAGGAGACGGTCGGCGGCAATCCGTCCTGGAACGCCGGCGTCGACTACCGGGCCCTGCTGCGGCAGGCGGACGAGCGCGCACAGGTCGAGGCTCTCTACCGCGCGGCCGGCCTCGACCTCGACGCCGACCTCGACCGGCTGAGCGAGACGGCGTCGGTGACACCCGACGCAGGCGCGCTCCGAAACGCCTACGCCACCTCCGAGCTCACCGGGAAGCTGCGGGTACCGGTCCTGAGCCTCCACACCACGCACGACGTCCTGGCGCCGGTGCAGGTCGAGGAGGAGTACGCGGAGACGGTGCGGCAGGCCGGCGCGAACGGGCTGCTGCGCCAGGCCTTCGTGCACCGGCTGGGCCACTGCACGTTCACCCCCGCGGAGCTGGTCGCCTCCGTCCAGGCCCTGGACGAGCGGGTCGCCACGGGTCACTGGGGATCCGCGGCCAACCCCCGGCGGCTGGATGCCGCGGCCGAGGAACTGGGCCTCGGCGGGTCGGAGATCCTGCCGAACTACCCACCGGCCGAGTGGCTCGGAGACCGCGGCGGCGCGCTGGGCGGACCGCGCTTCTGATCCCGTCCGCCGTCCGCCGTCCGGCACCGGGTCGGGCACGACGCGTGCCCGACCCGGTGCCGCGTCAGCCGGCCCGGTAGTCGATCGCGTGCGGCACGAAGTAGCTGAGGTTGTCGGTGATGAGCCCGTCGCTCTCGCGGATGCCGAGGCCGGCGGGCTCGCCGTCCACGACCCAGGCGCCGAGCACCGGGTGGTGCGACCCGTCGACCCCGGGGAAGTCCGGCAGCGGTGCGAACTCCTGCACGACGAAGCCCTCCGTCCCGTACCGGCCGGGCAGCTCGTCGGCGACCACCCCGCCCCGGACGATGGCCACGTTGGCGCCCTCCCGTCCCCACAGCGGCTTGCGCACGTAGTCGCGCCAGGACGACGGCATCTCGTCGGCGAAGTAGGCCGGCAGCAGGAGCTCGCCGAGCACCGGGTCCGTGCCGAACATCTGCCACAGCACCGGCAGCAGCGCCTTGGTGCTCCACAGCATCTTGTAGGCAGGCTCCACCCACGTCGTCCCGCCCGGCCGCATCCCGTCGGCGAGCACGGCCGGACCGAACTCGTCCTCGATCAGCCACTCCCAGGGGTAGAGCTTGAAGACGACGTCGAGGTGGCGGCCCTGCTGGTCGTAGAACCGGCCGTCGCCGTCGTCGAGCACGATGTCCTCGACGACGAGCTCGATCGCCTCGTACCCGGCCTGGACGACCGTGTCCATCAGGTAGGCGACGGTCATCCGGTCCTCGCCGGACTTCTCCTCGCTCGTCCACGCCAGGTGCACCCGCGGGCGGATGCCGGTGCGGCGCTCCCACTTGAGCAGGTTGCGCTGCCAGGCCGCCACGAGCTTGTCGTGCAACGCGTTCCACTGGTCGGCGCCCTGCCCGGTGAACAGGTGCCAGTTCCACTGGGTCACCGCGGACTCGACGAGGCCGGTGGGGGTGTCGGCGTTGAACTCCAGCAGCTTCGGCGGTCCCTCGCCGTCGTAGCGCAGGTCGAACCGGCCGTAGATGCTCGGCGGCTCGGCCTCCCACGTCCGGCGGATCGGCGGGCGCGCCATGGGCGGGATGTTCATCCGGTCGAACAGGTCGTTCTGGACGACGTGGTCCCCGGCCGCGACGCACATCTCGAACAACTGGGAGACCGCACCCTCGAGCCGCTCCACCTCGGCCATCGTGAAGTCGTAGAACGGTCCCTCGCGCCAGTAGCTGCGCACCTCGCCGCCGGGCAGGTGGGTCCGGTTGTAGACCAGGCCCTGGGACTCGATCTCGGCCTCCCAGCCCGGCCGGACGATCCCGCTCTCGATCCTCCTCAACGGCCGCTCCTCCTCGACGAGATCTGCACAGTCGTGGCCATCAGCCGCTGATGGCCACGAGTGTGCAGATCTCGTGCCCGGGGGCGGGCAGGATCAGCTGCCGGCCCCGCTGCCGGCCTTGTTGCCCACCCCGCTGCCGATCCCGCCGCTCACGCGCTGGCCGGCGCTCACCTTGCCGGTCGCCGGCAGGCCGGCGCGCTGGCGGGCCGCCGAGTCGGTCGGGTTGATCCGCGTCCCGCCGGACGGCAGCACGGTGCCCACGGGCAGTCCGGGCCGGAACGCGCCGAGGTACAGGAAGAACAGCCCTCCGCCGCCGCCCACGCGGTCGTCGTCGCACAGGTCCTCGTCGACGATCTCGCCGTTCTCGTCGGTGCAGTACGCGACCTGCTCCTCCTCGTCCTCCCCACCGACCCCGCACCCGGCCATGAAGCCGGTGGCAGCCGTGGTGAGCACGGTCGTCGTCAAGGCGGCACGGATGCGGTTGGAGACCGCCACGACCACTCCCCTTCCCTCTGGTGGGCCCGACAGTAGGTGGTCGGCAGCCCGCTGCGCGCTCTCGCCCCGCGCCGTCTGCCAGAGTCCCTGCGCCGAACCCTCCGGAGGTCATCGTGAACAGCTCCCTCCCCCAGCACACCGAGCCGCAGGTCGTCGTGCGCGGCGAGGCCCTGCTGCAGGTCGAACCCGAGCTCGCCGACGTCTGGGTCACCGTCCGCGTCCGGGCCCGCGACCGGGAGTCGGCCCTGCAGCGCTGCCAGGCCGTGCAGCAGCAGGTGACCGCGGTCGCCGCGGCCGCCGGCGACGCGGTCGAGGCCGTCGAGACCAGCTCGGCGTCGGTCCACCTGGAGGTGCGCGACCGCCGGGCCCCCGGCGAACCGGTCGCCACCGTGCAGACCCGGCTCACCGTCGCCCGGCTCGACGCCGTCGGCGACCTGGTGGTCGAGCTCGGCCGGCTCGACGACGTCGACGTGTCCGGCCCCGGCTGGCGGTTGCGGCCCACCAGCCCCGCCCTCGAGCAGGCACGTCTGGACGCCGTGCGGGACGCGGTGCGCAGGGCGCAGCAGTACGCCGCCGCGTTCGGCGGGCACCTGACCGAGCTGCTGGAGGTCCGCGACTCCGGGGCGGGCGGCGGCCTCCGAGTCGCGGGAGCCATGGCCTCGATGGCACGGTTCGAGGAGAGCCAGGTGCACCTCGACCTCACCCCGCCCCGCCAGGAGGTGCACGGCGCGGTCGAGGTCCGCTTCGCCATGTCCGAGCCGGATCGCGCGCTCTTCAGCAGCTGAACCAGGAAGGAAGGGTTCTCGGAGGATGAGGTATCGCGAGGGTGGCCGCCTCGACACGTCGAGCGTCCAGGACCGCCGCGGCCGCGGTGGCGGGCTCGGCGGGGGCCGCGGGATCGCGGTCGGGGGCGGCGGGCTCGGCCTCGTCGGCCTCCTCATCGTCGTCGTCCTCCAGCTGGCCGGTGGCGGGGACGGCGGCACGGGCGCCGCGCTCGGCGGCCTGGCCGGCCTCGGTCAGGGCGAGACCGCGGACAACAGCGCGCTGGAGCAGGCCTGCGACGACAGCGGTGACGCGAACACCTCCGTGGACTGCGCCGTCGTGGCCGACATCGACTCGATCCAGGACTACTGGTCGGCGACGCTCGGCGAGGACTACCTCCCCACCGACACCGTCTTCTTCTCCGGCTCGGTGCAGACCAGCTGCGGCGGCGCCACGAGCGGGTCCGGCCCCTTCTACTGCCCGGCCGACCAGCTCGTGTACATCGACCTGAGCTTCTTCGACCAGCTGCAGAGCCAGTTCGGCGCGGAGGGCGGCCTGTTCGTCAACGCCTACGTGATCGCGCACGAGTACGGCCACCACGTGCAGAACCTGCTGGGCACCAACCGCCTCGTCACCCCCGGCGAGACCGGGCCGGCCAGCGGCACCGTCCGGCTCGAGCTGCAGGCCGACTGCTACGCCGGCACGTGGGCCAACCACGCCGAGACGGTGCCCGACGAGTCCGGCGCCCCGCTGATCGAGGAGATCACCCAGGACGACATCGACCGGGCGCTCGACGCCGCCTCGCGCATCGGGGACGACTTCATCCAGGAGAACCTGGGCAGCGGCACCGTCGACCAGGACGCGTTCACGCACGGCTCCTCCGAACAGCGGCAGCGGTGGTTCACGACCGGCTACGAGACCGGGGACGTCCGCGCGTGCGACACCTTCGGCACGGACGACCTCGGCTGATGGGTGAGCCCCTGGTGGTCGCGCGGGACGGTGCTGTCGCCGTGCTGACGATCGACCGGCCCGAGAAGCGCAACGCGATGACGGCGGGGATGTGGGCGGCGCTGCCCGGGGTCCTCGCCCCGCTGGCGGACGACCCCGCGGTGCGCGTCCTCGTGGTCACCGGCTCCGGGCCGAGCTTCTGCGCCGGGGCCGACATCTCCGACCTGCTCAGCGGCGCCGATCCGGACGACCCGATGGCCGACGTCCGGCGCGACAACCTCGCCGCGCAGGCGGCGCTGCGCACCTTCCCGAAGCCGACCGTGGCCATGATCCGCGGCCACTGCATCGGCGGCGGAGTCGAGATCGCGGCCTGCTGCGACCTGCGCTTCGCCGATCCCAGCGCCGTCTTCGGCGTCACCTCGGCCAAGGTCGGGATCGTCTACACGCCGTCGTCCACGAAGGCGCTGATCGACCTCGTGGGCCCGGCGATGACGAAGTACCTGCTGTTCAGCGGCGAGCTGATCGACACCCCGACGGCGCTGCGGGCCGGCCTGGTCGACCAGGTGGGCCCGGCCGAGGACCTGGAGGCCGAGGTCCGCCGCTTCGCCGACGTCCTCGCCTCCCGCTCGGCCCTGACCCAGCGGTCCACCAAGGAGGTCGTGGCGGACCTCACCGGGGGCGGCGACGGCGAGGGCGTCGCCGGCCGCTGGTACCGGGAGACGATCACCGCCGGGGAGCTCGCCGAGGGGGTCGCTGCGTTCGCCGAGCGCCGTGCGCCCCGTTTCCCGTGGGCAGAGGAATGATCGTTCCCGTTTCGATCTCGGGCCGCTAGGGGTACCAGGGGTCTGCGGCGCTCCCCTCCGGAGACCGGGAGCGGCGTGGTCTGCAGCCACGCCGCCACCTGCCTCCCCGCCCGCCCGAGACGCATGGATGCGCCGGTCGGAAAGCCCCCGTTCACAGCACTCCGCCAGCGATGACAGGTGTCGCGGAACGGCGTGGGGGTAGCGCCTTACCGACTCCACAACCAGACAGAACCCCTGCCGAGGAGGACCGATGACGCACAGCATCGACGCCCCGTTCCCGCCCCCCACCACGGGGGCGACAGCGCCCACGTCCACCACCGACTCGCCAGCGACGGAGAAGGCCAAGGCGACGAAGGACACCGCGATCGGCGAGGCCAAGAACGTCGGCCAGACCGCCGCGGAAGCCGGCAGCCAGGTCGCCTCCGTCGCGACCGACCAGGCAAAGCAGGTCGCCCAGGAGACCCAGCGCCAGGCCAAGGACCTGCTCGAGCAGGGACGCACCCAGGTCAAGGACCAGGTCGTCACCCAGCAGCAGAAGGCCGGCCAGAGCCTCTCCTCGCTCGCCCAGGAGCTCCGCGCGCTCGCCGACGGCACCAGCCAGGGTGCCCCCGGCCCGGCGCGCGACCTGCTCCAGCAGGCGTCCAGCCAGGTCGAGAACTTCGCCGGCATGCTGCAGAACCGCGAGCCGGCGCAGCTGCTCGAGGACGTGCGCAGCTTCGCCCGCCGCAAGCCGGGCCTCTTCCTCCTCGGTGCCGCCGCCGCCGGTGTGCTCGCCGGTCGGCTGACCAGCGGTGTCAAGGCCGCCCACAGCGACAGCGGCCCGAGCAACGGCTTCACCGCCCAGTCGAACTACGTCGACCCCGCGCCGACCTACTCCGACTACTCGGCCCCGGCCACCACCACCTACGCGACGACGGGTGCGGCCACCGGTGGCGCTCCCCTGCCCCCGCCGCCGTACGGCACCGTGCCCCCCGAGGGCAGCATGGTGCCGCCGGCCAGCCAGACCGGCTGGGACGACCCGGCCCGCCGGCCCGGTGGGGTGGGCTGACCGATGAGTTCCCCCTACTCCGGGGCGACCCCCGCAGGGAGCCCGCAGGGCTACGCGAGCCCCACGGCACCGCCCATGGTGGAGCCGGCGACCGGGCAGAACTACGCCGCTGACTACAGCGGCAGCATGGGGACGCCGACGACGGCCGAGGGCCGTCCCGACGTCGAGGGCACCTCGGTCGGCCAGCTGCTCGGCGAGGTGAGCAAGGACCTCTCGACGCTCATGCGCCAGGAGCTGGAGCTGGCCAAGGCCGAGCTGAAGGTGGAGGCCAAGAAGGCCGGCACCGGTGCCGGGCTCTTCGGCGTCGCCGGCTTCGCCGGCTACATGCTCGTCCTGTTCCTCTCCTTCGCCCTCTGGTGGGCGCTGGCCAACGTCATGGACATCGGCCTGGCCGCCCTCATCGTCGCCGTCCTCTGGGGCGTCGTCGCCGCCGTCACCGGGCTGATGGGCAAGAAGAAGTTCCAGCAGGTCAACCCGAAGCCCGAGCGCACCGTGGAGACCCTCCAGCAGGTCCCCGGCGCCCTGAAGCCCAACTGACCCCCCAGATCCCGAAGGAGTACCGATGACCACCAGTGACCCGGACGTCATCCGCCGGCAGATCGAGGACACCCGCCGCGAGCTCAGCTACGACGTCGACGCCCTCAACGAGAAGGTCAACCCGGCCCGCGTCGTCGACCGTCGCGTCAGCGCGGCCAAGGGACGCATGACCAACCTCAAGGAGAAGGTCATGGGCAGCGCTCAGGACACCTCCGCCCACGCGCAGGGCATGGCCTCGAACGCGGCCGGCTCGGTGCAGGGCGCGGCCTCCAGCGCGGCGGACAGCGTCTCGAACGCGGCCTCCACCGCGGTGGGCGCCGTCCAGCAGGCTCCCGACCAGGTGATCCGGCAGACCCAGGGCAACCCCCTGGCCGCCGGCCTGATCGCCTTCGGTGTCGGCTGGCTCGTGTCGAGCCTCCTGCCGGCGTCGGAGAAGGAGAAGCAGCTGGCCCAGCAGGCCGAGACCGCGGTCAAGGAGCACAAGGACACGCTCCTCGAGCCCGCCAAGCAGGCCGCCCAGGAGATCGGCGACCAGCTCAAGCCCGCCGCCCAGCAGGCGGTCGAGTCGGTCAAGTCGACCGCCCAGGACGCCGCCACCACGGTGACCGAGGAGGGGAAGTCCGCTGCCGCGGACGTGCAGGGCCAGGCCCAGCAGTCCAAGGACACGGTGCAGAGCCAGGCAACCGGCTCCTGACCTTTCGGGTCGTACCGGCCCACCCCGTTCGCCTGCGCCCCGCCGGGTTCTCCCGGCGGGGCGCAGTGCTGTCCTCACCCGGCGGGGTGAGGTCGCCCCCGCTGTCCTGCAGGCCCCTGCCCGGGAGGCCGTTGTCCCTGGTGGACGACGCCGTTCGGCTCCCTCGGAGCCGCCGACCGACAGGAGCCCCGCCGTGGACGTCCGCGTGCTCGTCGCCGACGACGAGGAGGACATCCGCGCGCTCGTGTGCCTGGCCGTCGCCAAGGCCGGGTGCACGGTCACCGACGCGGTCGCCGACGGCAGCACCGCGCTCGAAACCGCCCGTACCGAGCTCCCCGACCTCGTCGTCCTCGACGTGTCGATGCCCGGCGCGACCGGGCTCGAGGTGTGCACCGCCCTGCGGGCCGACCCGGCGACCGCCGGCATCCGCATCCTGCTCCTGTCTGCGGGTGCGTCCCTCGACGACGTCGCGCGCGGGCTCGCGGCCGGCGCCGACGCCTACCTCGCCAAGCCCTTCGGGATCGCCGCCCTGGTCCACCAGGTGCGTGCCCTCACGGCGAGGCAGCCGGCATGACCACCGTCGTCCCCCGGCCGAGAGCCGGCGGACCCGACGCGCGGGACGCCGAGCTCGAGCGGCTCCGTGAGGAGAACGCCGCCCTGCGGGCGCAGGCGCGGACCCGCGCCGACGAGCTCGACGTCGCCACCCGCATGCTGGCCGCGCGCGCCCAGACCATGACCAGCGTCATCGACGCGGTCACCGAGCAGTCGATCATCGGCACCGACGTCGACGGCGTGATCCGCGTGTGGAACCCCGGCGCGGAGAAGATGCTCGGGCTCCCCCGCCCCGAGGTGGTCCGCAAGCGGTCGATCGTCGAGTTCCACCTGCCCGAGGAGCTCGCGGCCCAGGCGGAGAGCTGTGGCTCGGCGACCGGGCTCGCGGCCCTCGTGCACGCCGCGCAGGAGCACGGCAGCGACGTCCGGGACTGGACCTACGTCGCGGCCGACGGCTCGCACCGCACCGTGTCGGTGGCCATCACCCCGCGCACCGACGACGACGGCGCGCACGCCGGCTGGAACTTCGTGGGCACCGACATGACCGAGGCCCGCGCCACCGAGCGGATGAAGGACCAGTTCGTCAGCCTGATCAGCCACGAGCTCCGCACCCCGCTCACCTCGATCCTCGGGTACCTGGAGCTCGTGCTCGAGGACGAGGAGCAGCCGCTCACCGACGAGCAGCGGAAGTACCTGACCACCGTGGAGCGCAACGCCGACCGGCTGCTGCGGCTCGTCGGCGACCTGCTGTTCACGGCGCAGGTGGACGCCGGCCGCTTCAGCCTCGAACCGCACGACGTGGACCTGGCCGGCGTGGTGCGGGCGGCAGAGGAGACCGCCCGCGTCGGTGCGGCCGCTGCCGGCGTCGAGATCGTCGTCGACGTGCCCGACGGCGGACTCGTCGTGCCCGGGGACGCCGTCCGTCTCGGTCAGGCGTGCGACAACCTGGTGTCGAACGCCGTCAAGTTCACCCCGTCCGGCGGGCGGGTCACGCTGTCGCTGCGGTCCGCGTGGCGCGGCGCCGACGGCGAGATCACCGACGAGGCGCGTGCCGGAGCGGTCGGCGTCGCCCGGCTGGCGGTCAGCGACACCGGCATCGGCATCCCCACCGGTGAGCAGGGGAAGATGTTCACCCGCTTCTTCCGCGCCTCGACGGCGCAGCGCAACGCCGTCCCCGGCGTGGGCCTGGGCCTGGCCATCACGAAGGCCATCACGACCGCGCACGGCGGCTCGCTCGACCTCGTGAGCGCCGAGGGCGAAGGCACGACCTTCACCCTGACCCTGCCGCTCGCCCCCGCCTGAGCCCCCGCTCTCCCGCGCGTACCGATTCGCGCTCGATTCGCGCTCGCACACGCATCCGGGCGCCTCCGCGGCACGTCATCTCCGCTCGCGTACGCATGGCGGTGAAGACAGGACGAGGCCCGTTCGACACCGCCCGGGGACCGGTCTGCGGCGCATCCGGGTGCCGCCGACCACGGGAAAGCGCCCGATTGCGACGGGTTCGCCGATTCCTTGCGGATTCCTTGCGGAACGCTGGCGGGTGCCCTGCGGTAGGGCTCGCAGAGTTCTCCCTGTCGCCCGGAACGCCGGTCGACGAACCGGACACAGGGAGAACACCGGACATGAGCACCAAGACCATCGCCACGAGCTCCACCGCCCGCAAGGTCGTCGGCTCGCTGGGCGTCCTCGGCGCCGCTGCCGCGGTCGCCGGCATGGGCACCTTCGGTAGCTTCACCGACAGCACCGCCCCCGTCACCACCACCGTCGCCTCGGGCACGGTCGACATCAACCTCGCGCAGGTCGGCACCGCCATCCCGGTGACCACCGCCGGCTTCGTCCCCGGCGACTCGCTCACCCGGACGGTCAACCTCAGCAACGACGGCACGTCGGCCCTGGGCTCGGTCGTGCTGAACACGACCGTGGCCACCCCGAGCGTCCTCACCACCGACGCCAGCAACGGCCTGCAGCTGAGCGTCAAGTCCTGCTCCGTGGCCTGGTCGGCCACCTACACCTGCACCGGCACCGAGCGTCTGCTCGCCGCCGGTCCGGTCGCCAGCCAGATGACGCTGACCAACCCGGCGTCCCTCGCCGCGGGCAGCACCGACTTCGTGGCGCTGACCATCTCGCTGCCGGCCTCGGCCGACAACACCTTCCAGGGCAAGACCGCCGCGCTGAGCCTGACCTTCACGGGCACCCAGCGCACCGGTACCGCCCGCTGATCACGGCCTGACGACCACACGGAGATCTCGCCATGACCGCCGTCCTCCCCGTCCGTCGCCCGGGGGCAGCCGCCGCGCTGCCCCCGGCCGAGGACACGCGCTCCACCGCCGGCCGCCCGGCCGGCCGGGCCGCCCGCATCGTGGGCCGTGTGGCCCCGTGGCTGGTCCGCGGAGTCATGGGCCTCGCGGTCGCGATGTTCCTCCTCCTGGCCGTCGGGCCCCACCTGCTCGGCTACCGCACGATGACCATGCTGACGCCGAGCATGGCGCCGGAGATCGAGCCGGGTGACGTCACCGTCGTCACACCGATCGCGACCTCCGACGTCACCGAGGGCATGGTCCTCACGTACCACAAGCCCATCGACGACCGCGCGCTCGTCACCCACCGGGTCGTGTCGGTCGAGACCGGCCCCGACGGTGCCGTGCAGATCCAGACCAAGGGCGACGCGAACGACGCCGTCGACCCCTGGACCGCGACCCTGCAGGGCGACACCGCCTACCAGGTGCGCGCCGTCGTCCCCGAGCTCGGCCACCTGATCCAGGCCCTGCGCACCCCCGTGGTGACCCAGGTGCTGCTCTACGGCGCCCCGGCACTGCTCGCCGGCTGGCTGCTGATGACCATCTGGCGTCCCACCCGTGAGGAAGAGGAGGGCACGGAATGACCGGCATCCGTCGGGCCCTGGTCCTGATCGGCCTCACCGTCGCCGTCATGATCGGCGCCGCCATCCCGGCCTCGGCCACCTTCGCCGACTCGGTCAAGGTCACGACCGGCATCACCACCGGCACCGTCGCCGCCCCGGCGTCGGTCACCGTGAACGACTACTGCGGGCAGACCGCCAACGGCGGCTACTACAACTCCTGGGGGCAGTGGGTCACGACCTACTACTACTGGTACGACGCCACCGTCACCTGGCCGGCCAGCACCACCACCCGCGGCGTCACCGGCTACCGCGTCATGGCCCACCTGAACGACGGCACGTCGGTCGTGATGGCCGAGACGACCCCCACCAACCGCACGGTGAACGCCCGCGTCGACCGCGGCTACCTGAACTACCAGCCGCGGATCTCGGTCATCACGCTCACCAGCTACGGCTGGACGGCCGAGACGCCCCGGACGGCGGTCGTCACGTGCTGACCGCCCTGGTCGTCGACGACGAGCCCGCCGCCCGCCGCCGCGTGGCCGGCCTCCTCCGCCTCGGCGGCTGGCAGGTCCGCGAGGCCGCCGACGCCGAGAGCGCCCGCCGCGTCGCCGCCGCCGACGACCCCGACCTCGTCGTCACCGACGCCTCGGTGCCCGGCGGGACCGGCCCGGCCCTGCTCCGCCGGATGCGGCACGACGGCTCCCGCGCCCGCTTCCTAGTCGTGACCGACGAGCCCACCGAGGAGGTGCGGGCCGAGGCGATCACCGCCGGCGCGATGGCCTGCCTCGCCAAGCCCGTCGAGGCACGCCTCCTCCTGGACTTCCTGCGCAGCCGGACCACGGGGCCGGCTGCGCAGGGCGAACTCCCCGAGCTCCGCGAGTGGATCGACCTGCACGACGAGGACGTCGACCAGGAGCTCATGGACCGGCTGCACGAGATGTACCTCGACGCCCTCCCCGGCCGGCTGCGGGCCATCGCCAGCGGCACGCGGTCCGGGGACGCGCCGGCCGTGGTCTCCGCCGCGCACACCCTCGCAGGGACCAGCGGCCAGCTCGGCCACCCCGATGTCGCCGCGGTCTGCCAGGCCATCGCCGCCGACGCCCGGCGCGGGGTCATGTCCCACGCGAAGGTCGTCGAACTGCAGGAACTCGCCCGGGCCTGAGGGCCCATCCACCCACGCACGAGAGACGGAGGTCCGGACCATGTCCCAGCCCCACCCCGCCGGCACCCCCGCCGTCCAGACCGCCCTGGTCGTCGACGACTCCCCCGCCGCCCGCGCCCGCATCACCACGCTGCTGCAGCTGGGCGGCTGGCAGGTCGTCCAGGCGGTCGGCACCGACGCCGCCCTCCGCCTGGCCGCGGTCGTCGACTTCGACCTCGTCGTGACCGACATGGCCATGCGCAACGGCCACGGCGCCACGCTCATGCGCAAGCTGCGGGAGAACGGCAGCACCGCCCGCTTCCTGGTCGTCGCCGCCCGCCGCACGCACCAGGTGCGCGCCCTGGCCGCCAACGCCGGCGCCGTGGCGTGCCTGGCCAAGCCGGTGGACCCCCGCCTGTTCGTGGACGTCATGCGCGGCCTGGCGCCGGTGGTCCGCCGGGTCGAGGCCGAGCCCCCGGCTCCGCAGCTCGGCCCGGAGGAGCGCGCACGGCTCGACGAGATGTTCGTCAGCGCCCTGCCGCACCGGCTCGCGATGATCGCCTCCGGCGCCCGGGAGGGCGACGCCGAGGCGGTGGCCTCCCACGCCGTGGCCCTGGCCGCGGTGAGCGACCGGCTCGGTCACCTCGAGGTGGCGGAGGTCGCCCACGGGGTCGCCGACGACGCCCGCCGCGGGGTCCTCCCGCAGGGCCGGCTGATGGAGCTGGTGGGCGCCTGCGCCCGCGTCGAGGGGCGCCGCCGTGGGACGCCGGCGGCTCAGGCGATCCCGTCGGCCTGACGCCGCGTCAGGCGACGAGCCGGTAGCCCACTCCGCGCACCGTCCTGATCTCCGGGCTGTTGAGCCCGGCGGCCACGAGCTTGCGGCGCAGGTTGGACATGTGCGCCTCGACCAGCCGGAGGTTGCCCTCCCAGTCGGTCTGCCAGACCTCGCGCAGCAGCGTCTCGCGCTGCAGCACCCGGCCCGGCCGGGAGGCCAGGGCGGCGAGCAGGTCGAACTCGGTGCGGGTCAGGTCGACGACGGAGCCGTCCACCCGGACCTCCCGCGTCTCCTCGTCCACCTCGAGCTCCGCGAGCCGGCGCACCGACTCCTCGGCGGCCGCGGTCTCCACCGGGGCCGGGGCGGTGCGGGGGAAGCGCAGCATCGCCTGCACCCGCGCCACGAGCTCGCGCGGGGAGAACGGCTTGGCCATGTACCCGTCGGCGCCGACGGCCAGCCCGATGAGCAGGTCGACCTCCTCGGCGCGCGCGGTGAGCATCAGCACGTAGCACTGGGTCTCGGCGCGGATCTGCCGGCACACCTCGGTGCCGTCGGCGTCCGGGAGCCCCAGGTCGAGCACGATCAGGTCGGGGGCCGCACGGCGGACCTCCTCGAGGCACGCGGCACCCGAGGCCGCCTCGCGGACGTCGAACCCGGCACGGCGCAGCACCGTGGTGACCAGCTCGCGGATCTCGTCGGTGTCCTCCACCACGAGCACGGACTGTGCGGGCACGACGTCTCCTCCTCACCAGCGGCGACGGTGCGGAGGCAGACTCCTCCGTTCACCTGACCGGGTGATCGGCAGCCCGGGCCTCCGCCTTGAGCCGAGCACGCCCTGCCGGCCCGCGCTCCCCCGTACGGGTGAGGTCAGGCGCGGCGGAGCTCGACGGCCACCGACGCGTAGGGCTGCGTCGCGCCCCGGTGCACCCGCACGGGGCGCAGCCCCCGCTCCCCCGCCAGGACGCGCACCGACTCCTCGATCGGCCCGTCGGTGCCCGGACCCATGACCGAGAACGCGACGAGGACCCGGCCGTCCGGCGCCAGGAGCCGGTCGACCACGTCCCACTCCGGGGCGGGCGCCGTCCAGAACGCCCGCACGTTGAACGAGACGACGACGTCGAACGGCCCGTCCAGCGCGGCGTCGACGAGCGGGGCGGCCAGCAGGCGCACCCGGCCGACGTCGACGGCCGCGCGGTTCCGCCGGGTGGCCGCCGCCACCATCGTCGGCGAGCGGTCGACGCCCACCGCCTCGCCGGTGGTCAGCCCGCCGGCCAGCAGGGCGAGCAGGACGCCGTGCCCGCAGCCGACCTCGAGCACCCTGTCCGCCGGTGCCGGGGCGACCACCTCCGCAGTCCAGGCGAGACGCTCCGAGGCGGCCACGGTCAGTTGAGGTTCCGGGTCCCGGCCGGGAGGACGCCCCCGCCGACCACCTCGGCCGTGGCGTCCTGCAGGGCGGTGAGCGCGACCCGCTGCGTGAAGGGCCCGGTCGAGACGCGGGCGACGCCGAGCGCCTCCAGCTCGCCCACGGGCAGGGAGAGCTTCGGCACGCTGATCACGCTCACCTTCCGCGGCCCCAGCGCGTCGACGAGCGTGGCGATCTCCTCCCGGGCGACGGCCCCGGGCACGAAGACCACCGGCGCGCCCGCCTCCAGGTAGGCGCGGCCGCGACGGATCGCCTCGTCGAGCAGCTGCCCGCGGTCGGCGTCCCGGGGTGCCCGGAGCAGCGCGTCCGTGCGGGCGTTGAGCACGAAGTCGATCCCGGCGTCCCGACCGGAGCGCAGCACCGCCTCGACGGCGGCGACCGCCTCGTCGAGCGGCTTCATCTGGTCCTCGAGGTTGCCGCCGACGACGCCCGCCTCCATGGCTCTGCGGGCGGTCTCCCCGGCGTCGCCGTAGCCGGCCTCGAAGTCCATGGTCACCGGCAGGTCCACGGCGCGCACGATGCGGCCGACCATGTCGAGGTGGAGGTCGAGCGGGATGTTCTCCCCGTCCTCGTACCCGAAGGTCGCGGCGACGGAGTGGCTCGCGGTGGCCAGGGCACGCACCCCGTCGGTGGCGGCGACGACCCGAGCGGACACCACGTCCCAGACGTTGGCGAGCACGAGGATCTCCGGTGCCGTGTGCAGATCCAGCAGCGTGCGGGCGCGGGTGGCGAGATCGGGCATCCCCCGAACGTAGGGCACGTGCTGACCTGCACACTTGACGGCCGGTGCTCAGGTAAGGCTAACCTGCATCCAGTGCCCAGGGTCCAGCCTCTGGGAGGCAGACCCTGTTCGCGCTACCGGTGAGGCGACCGCCATGTACGTGTGCCACTGCAACGTGGTGACCGACCGCGACGTCCTCGAGTCGATCGCCAACGGCGCCCGGTGCGTCGCCGACGTCGCCCGGGAGACCGGCGCCGGACGGACCTGCGGAAACTGCATCAGCTCCCTCCGCGACCTCGTGTGTCAGCATTGCCCGGTCCGTGCCGAGCGCCGTACCGAGCAAGCCGCGGCAGAACGAGAAGTGGGAGTGGCTGGTGCAGCCCGTTAGCCCCCGTGTGGTCGAACTGCTCAATGACGCGCTCACCTTCGAGCTGACCGTCACCAACACGTACTTCCTGAACGCCCGCATGCTCGACGCCTGGGGCCTGCCCAAGCTCGGCAAGGTCTTCTACGACCTCTCCATCGACGAGATGCGCGACGCGGACGACCTCATCCAGCGCGTGCTGCTCTTCGACGGCCACCCCAACGTGCAGCGCCTGAACGCCATCCGCGTCGGCGAGACGGCCGAGGAGATGCTCGTCCTCGCCCTCGACAGCGAGAAGGCCGCCGTCGCCCAGTTCAACGCCTCCGCCAAGGAGTGCCACGACCTCGGCGACCACGGCACCGCCGCCGTCTTCGAGGAGATGGTCCGCGACGAGGAGAAGCACGCCGACTGGTTCGAGGCGCAGCTCGCCGCCATCGAGCGGGTGGGCGCGCCGCAGTACCTGGCCGCGCAGATCAGCACCGAGACGCCCTGACCTGAGCGCGACGAAGGGCCCTCTCCCCGCGGGGAGTGGGCCCTTGGTCGCCTCCCCGGACTTTCGGTCAAGAAATTCCCCGGCCCTCCTCTACCGAAACTCCCG
>NZ_JBJGZL010000019.1:0-46207 GCF_054050495.1 Blastococcus sp. SYSU D00922 | reverse complement strand
GCCGCGACCGGAGCTCCGGTCGCGGCCCGCCGGCCGTGCGGGTGCCGCTACGCGACGGTGACGTGCTCGTTCGGCACGCAGTGCGTCATGTCCTTGCCGGTGACGTCCCGCGGGCCGTTCTTGCCGAGGTTGGCGGCGCGCTGCAGCTCCTCCTCGGAGAGGGTCTGGGTCTGCAGCGGCTCCAGGCCGCGGACGTCGTCCGCGGTGATGCCCAGGGCGTCGCCGACCCGCTGACCCCACTCGTCGTCGCACATGAAGAAGTGCCAGACCATCCGCTCCTGGATGTCGCGGCGGCACTGCTCGAGGGCACCGACGAGGTTGGCGACCAGCTCGTCCTTCTCCCACTGCTCGGAGAGCTGGTAGCGCTCGCCGGCCTGCTCGTAGTCGTTCGTCCGCGGGATGCGCTTGCGGGTGAGCCGGCCGGTGATGACCGGACCCTGCTCGTCGTGCGTCGGGTACGCCGCCTCGCGCAGACCGCCCAGCACCGACGGCTCGTAGTTCACGTGCGGGTTGGTGCCGTCGGCGCGGTCGACGCCGTAGGCCATCTGGCCGTCGCGCTGGTTGGTGGCCACCCGCGCCTTCGGCTGGTTCACCGGCAGCTGCAGGTAGTTCGGGCCCACCCGGTAGCGCTGGGTGTCGGAGTAGGAGAACGTCCGGCCGACCAGCATCTTGTCGTCGGAGAAGTCCAGGCCGTCGACCAGCACACCGGTGCCGAACGCGATCTGCTCGTTCTCGGTGAAGTTGTCGACCGGCATCCGGTTGAGGGTCATCGTGCCGACCTTGCGGACCGGGAAGATCTCCTGCGGCCAGGTCTTCGTGTCGTCCAGCGGGTCGAAGTCGAGCTCGGGGTGCTCGTCGTCGCTCATGATCTGGACGTAGAGGTCCCACTGCGGGAAGTTCCCGGCGGCGATCGAGTCGTGGAGGTCCTTGGTGTGCGTGCCCAGGCTCTTCGCCTGCGCTGCCGACGCGTCGGCAGCGCCCCAGGACTTGACGCCCTCACGCGGGTACCAGTGGTACTTGACCAGCACGGTGTCGCCCTGCGCGTTGACCCACTTGTAGGTGTTCACGCCGAAGCCCTGCATGTTCCGGTAGTTCGCCGGCGTGCCGCGGGGGCTGAAGACCAGCGAGATCATGTGCATGGCCTCGGGGGTCTGGCTGAAGAAGTCGAACGCGCGCTCGGCGACGTTGGCCTCGAAGGTGACCGGGTCCGGCTTCTGCGAGTGGATGAAGTCGGGGAACTTGATCGCGTCGCGGATGAAGAAGACGCCCAGGTTGTTGCCGACGAGGTCCCAGTTGCCGTCCTCGGTGTAGAACTTCACGGCGAAACCGCGGGGGTCGCGGGCCGACTCCGAGGAGTCCCGGCCGCCGGCGACGGTGGAGAACCGCACGGCGACGTCGGTGCGCTTGCCCTTCTCCTGGAACAGCTTGGCGCGGGTGTACTTCGCGATCGGCTCGTCGCCGACGGTGCCGTCGGCCTCGAAGTACCCGAACGCGGTGATGCCGCGGGCGTGCACGACGCGCTCCGGGATCCGCTCCCGGTCGAAGTGGCTGATCTTCTCGAGGAACTGGTAGTTCTCCAGGGTGGCGGGGCCACGGGCGCCCACCGTCCGCTGGTTCTGGTTGTCGTAGATCGGGTGACCCTGACGGTTGGTCAGGACCGGGCGATCGGCCTCGCTCGGGGCCGCGTCCTGCGATGCGACGTCGGTCATGCTGGGTGTTCCTCCTCGTGTTTCCTGCTCAGACAGGTCGAGCAGAGCCCCCAGAACACGACCTCGGCCTCGTCGACGACGAAGCCGGCCGTGTCCGAGGGGCTCAGGCAGGGAGCAGCCCCCACGGCGCAGTCGACATCGGCGACGGCGCCGCACGAGCGGCAGACCAGGTGGTGGTGGTTGTCGCCGACCCGCAGCTCGAACAGCGCGGGGGCGCCGGCGGGCTCGATCCGGCGGGCGAGCCCTCCGGAGACGAGGGCGTCGAGCACGCCGTAGACCGTCTGCGGCGACAGCGTGGGGTGGTGCGCCCGGGCACCGGTGACGATGGTGTCCGCGTCGGCGTGGGGGTGGTCGGCGAGGACGTCGAGCACCGAGAGCCGGGGGCGGGTGACCCGCAGTCCGGCGGCCCGGAGTCGGGGCGCCCATGTCGTCTCCATCGCGATCCACTCAACCCCGTTGTTTTGAATGAGTCAAATCAACGAGTCGGATGTCCCGCCCCCTGGGATGGCGTCGGACCACCGGGGGCGCGCGGACGGTGGCCATCGCACCCCGGTTGACCACCGTCCGCGCACGAACGGTGGCCGGTCAGGCGTCCGGGAGGGGGGCGCGGCGGGCGTTGGCGACGTCGAACAGGTCGCCGTACTCCTCCACCCGCGCCAGGACGTCGTCGGTCGTGAACCGCAGCTCCGCCGGGTCCAGCGATCCGTCCCGGACGGCGTCGACCTCGTCCCACCCGATCGGCGTGGAGACCGTCGCGCCCGCCCGCGCCCGGAGCGAGTAGGGCGCCACCGTCGTCTTGGCCGGGTTGTTCTGGCTCCAGTCGATGAGCACCTTGCCCGGCCGGAGCACCTTCTCCATCCGCCAGACGACGTCGTCGGGCGTCTCCGCCGAGAGCTCCTGCGCCAGCTGCTTGGCGTAGCGGCTGGGGTGCTCGCGGTCGGCCGGTGTGTCGATCGGCGCGTACACCTGCATGCCCTTGGAGCCCGACGTCTTCACGACCGGGTCCAGGCCGTCGGCCTCCAGCCGCTCCCCCAGCCGCTCGGCGACCAGGCAGCACTCGTGGATGCCGGTGTCCGGGCCAGGATCGAGGTCGAGCACGAGCAGGTCCGGCAGTGCCGGCTGCCCGTCGTCGTCCACCCGCCACTGCGGGACGTGCACCTCGAGCGCCGCGAGGTTGGCCGCCCAGGCCAGGTCCGCGACGGACTCGAGGATCACCATGTCGAGGGTCTCGCGGCCGCGGGAGCTGCCGGGGCTGGGGATCGTGACCCGCCGGACCCACTCCGGCGCGTGCCGGGCGCTGTTCTTCTCGAAGAACGTCTGCCCCTCGATGCCGTCGGGCCAGCGGGTGAACGTCACCGGCCGCCCGGCGACGTGCGGCAGCAGCACCGGCGCAATCCGGACGTAGTAGTCGATGACCTGCGCCTTGGTGAACCCAACCTCGGGGAAGAGCACCTTGTCCAGGTTGGAGATCTGCAGGGTCCGGCCGCCGACCTCGACCCGCTGCTTCGCGGGGCTCACGGCTCCACCACGACGTCATCGGGCTCCAGGTCGTCCCGCACGCCCCGCCACGCCGGGTGCCGCAGCCGGTTGTCCGCCGTCCACACCGCGTAGGCGACCTCCCCGACGAGGTCGGGCTCGACCCACTGGGCGTCGCGGGTGATGTCCCGGGGCAGCGTGCCGTCGAAGGGCGACGTCGCCCGCGCGGTCAGCACCCGCTGCAGGTCGCGCAGGTCCTGGTCGCTGAACCCGGTCCCGACGTGGCCGACGTAGACCAGCCTGCCCTCGTCGTCCGGGACGCCGACCAGCAGCGAGCCGATGGTGCCCGACCGCCGCCCCTGTCCCGGCCGCCAGCCGCCGACGACGACGGCCTGCGTGCGGAAGTTCTTGATCTTGCGCCAGTCCGGGCTGCGGGCACCCGACCGGTACGTCGACGCCAGCCGCTTGGCCACCACGCCCTCCAGCCCGTTCTCCAGGCTGGCGGCCAGCACGTCCTCACCGCCGCCCTCGAACCACGGCGTGGCCACCCAGCGGTTCCCGGCGATCGCGAGCTCGTCGAGGCGGCGCCGCCGCTCGGCGTAGGGCCGCTCCAGCAGCTCCTCGCCGTCCCAGGAGAGCAGGTCGAACACCAGGAAGGTGACCGGCTTCTCGGCGGCCATCCGGGGCACCTCCGGCCCGGTCCGGTGCATCCGGCTCTGCAGCGCCCCGAAGTCCGGGCGCCCGGCGCCGTCCATCATCACGATCTCGCCGTCGACGACGGCGTCGTGGCCGGCCAGCGCTGCCGGCAGCCGGGCCACCTCGGGGTACCGGACGGTGATGTCGGTGCCCTTGCGGGAGGTCAGCCCCAGGACGCCATCGCGCACGGAGGCGATCGCCCGGACGCCGTCCCACTTGAACTCGTAGCCCCAGCGGTCGTCCTCGTCCGCCGCGGGCAGCTCCCCGGCGGAGGCCAGCATCGGCAGGGGCACCGCGGTGCCGGCCGGCTGCGTCGCGTCCAGCTTGCGGATGTTCCAAGCGCCGTCGTCCACGGGGAAGAGCGCGTAGCGGCCGGCGAGCTTCCGCCCGTCGAAGGTCACGATGACGTGCCGGTCGTCCCACTTCTCCGTGGCGTACCGGCCCGCGTCCCAGATGGTGACGTGCCCGCCGCCGTACTCGCCGGCCGCGATCTCGCCGCTGAACGACGCGTACTCGAGCGGGTGGTCCTCGGTCGGCACGGCGAGCCGGTTCGGGCCCTGCTCCGTCGGCGGACCCTTGGGCACCGCCCAGCTCTTCAGGACGCCGTCCCGCTCCAGGCGCAGGTCCCAGTGGACCCGCTCCCCCGTGCGGCCGCGCGGGGTGTGGTGCTCCTGCACGACGAACGTGTCGTCGTTCCCCCGGGGCAGCGCGCTGCCCGCCGGCGGGACGGGTTCGGCCGTGCGCGCCGGGTCCCGCTTCGCGCGGTACTCGGCGAGCGGGTCCTGCTCCCGACCGCCGGGGCGGGCGGGCACGTCAGGCGCTGCGGCGGGCGCGCTTGGCCGGCGGCTTGTCCGCGGTCTTCTTGGCGGCGCCGGACTTGGCGGCCGCCGTCTTCTTCGCGGCCGGCTTCTCGGCAGACGCCTTCTTGGCCGGCGCCTTCTTCGCGGGGGCGGCCTTCTTGGCCGGCGCCTTCGCGGCCGGCGCCTCGTCCGCCTCGTCGTCCGCCGCACCGCCGCGGGCCCGCTCGACGCTGCGGCGCAGCGCGCTCATGAGGTCGACGACGGCGCCGCCGGTGTCCTCCACCTCGGGGACCTGCTGCACCTCGCCGCCGCTCTGCTTGGCCTCCAGCAGCGCGGTCATGGCCTCGCGGTAGTCGTCGGTGAACTCGCCGGGGTCGAACTCCCCCGTCATCGAGCTGATCAGCGCCTCGGCCATCTTCAGCTCCTGCGGGCGGACGCTGATGTCCTCGTCCAGGAAGCCGAAGTCGGGACGCCGGATCTCGTCGGGCCACCGCATCGTGTGCAGCACGAGCACGCCGTCGCGCACCCGCAGCGCCGCCAGCGACTCGCGCTGGCGGATGGCGATCTTGGTGATCGCGACCTGGCCGGCGTTCTCCAGCGCGTCGCGCAGCAGCACGTACGGGCGCGCCGCGGGGCCGTCGGGCTCGAGGTAGTAGGTCTTCTCGAACATGATCGGGTCGATCTCGTCCTGGGCGACGAACTCGAGGACCTCGATCTCCCGGCGGGTGCTCAGCGGCAGCTCGTCGAAGTCCTCGTCGGTCAGGATGACGACCTGGCCGTCGGGCAGCTCGTAGCCCTTGGCGATGTCGCTGTACTCGACCTCTTCACCGTCGATCGAGCAGACCCGCTTGTACTTGACCCGCCCGCCGTCGGCCGCGTGGACCTGGTGGAAGCGGATGTCCTTGTCCTCGGTCGCCGAGTACAGCTTCACGCCGATGCTGACGAGGCCGAAGGACACGGCCCCGCGCCAGATCGATCGCATGCGTGCCCCTCATCCGTCCGGGCCCGACCTGCCGCGGACCCCGTGAGGACCCGGAACCGGGTCAAGATCACAGGATATGTGCGGGGGGCTCGCTGCGGCAGCTCGGCGGACGCGCCTCCTCCCCCGCACGGGGGTCACCCGTCCGTGGGGCCGGCTCGGTCCGCGTCGTCGACGCCTTCGGTCTGCGGGGCGACACCACCGTTGAGGCCGCCGTTCTGGATGGCGTCGTACACGAACTGCAGGACGTCGGAGCCGGCGACCATCGTCATCGTCAGGGCCGCCAGGCGGGTCGCCCTGGGCGCGGTCACGTAGCCGAACACGAACCCGGTCCCGACCCACTGGGCGAGGCAGAACGGGCAGGTGACCAACTCCCCGACCGCGTGCTTGACGCCGCCGTGCTCGCGCACCTCCTCGGCCACCTCCGCGTGCCCGGAGGGCCCCTCGAAGCGCACGAACGGGGCGCGGACCGGGGCGGTCACCGGGTCCTTCGCGATGCGCCTGGCCAGCCGGAAGGTGGCCACCGTCAGCAGCGCCGCGTCGCCGAGCGGGATGCGTTCGGGGAGCTCCCGGCCCGAGGCGCGCACGGCGGCCGCCGCGGCGGACACGAGACCCAGGTACACGCCCATCGCGCCGAGGTCGCCGGCCAGCGGGCGCTCCTCGCCGTTGGTGTACTCCCGCTTCTGCGTGCGGGCCCACCGGCGGACCGGTGCCCCGATCCGCTGGATCTCGTCTGCGATCGCCATGCAGGCCGCGCTACCCCCGCCACCGCCGGCGCATGCCCCGGTGGGGCGGCGCACAGCCACGCATGCCGGGACAGGTGACGGGTAGGGCCGGGTCAGACGCCGGTCGCCGACCGGCTCCCCGTCCCGCCGGCCGGCCCGGCGCGGACCCCCGACAGAGGAGGCACAGGAATGACGCAGCCCGAGGGCCAGACCGCCCGCGACGTCTTCCCCGAGGACGACGGCATCCCCGAGGTCTCGCAGGACGACTCGCCCACCCAGGAGCGGGCCGAGGACCCCCAGTTCGAGCCCATGCCCGGCGAGCGGGCCAACGCCTCCGTCGACTTCGGCACCACCGCCTTCGAGCAGTCGCAGGGCGAGTCGCTCACCGGCCGGCTGGAGCGGGAGCTGCCCGACGACGCCGCCGACCTCCGCCCGGCCGAGGACCCCGACCGCTCCGTGGGCCAGCTGGAGCAGGACACCTCGACCTCGCCCGTGAGCGACTCGGGCACCAACCGCACGTCCGACGACGTCGAGGCGACGTCCGACCCGTCCGTCGGGGGTGAGGGGCCCGAGGAGGGCGCCGTGCACCTCACCGGGGACTGACCTCCCGCAGCTGATCCACGCCGGCCCCGCCCCCACGTCGGGGGGCGGGGTTGGCGCGTGCGCGCCGGTGTGTCTACGTTGTAATCGCGGTTCAGCAGGCAGCCGCACGTGCCGGCCGGGAAGACCACCGGCACACGACACGTTCACCACCCGCGGGAGCCGGGCGCGACGAGCGCCCGGACCGCAGAGCGGTAGATTGTCCGGGCGGTGATCGCCGCCCCGGGGAATGCCGCCGAGAGGAGCCACTGTCCGTGACCACTTCCGACCTGCCCGCCGAGGGGCAGCCCGACGTGTCGACCGAGGGCACCGAGGCACCCTTCGACGACGTGATCACGCTCTCCACCTCCACCAGCGAGGACGGCGTGGTGACGGTGACGGTCGTCGGTGAGGTGGACACGTTCACCGCACCGGTGCTCCGTTCCACCCTGGACAGCCAGCTCGAGCAGCAGCCACGCGAGCTCGTCATCGACCTGTCCGGCGTCCAGTTCCTCGGCTCGGCCGGCTTGGCCGTCCTCGTGGAGACGCAGAAGTCCTCCCGCGCCCGCGACGTGGCCCTGCGGCTGATCGCCACCACCCGCGCCGTCACCCGCCCGCTCGAGGTGACCGGCCTGATCGACCTCTTCACGATCGCCGACAGCACCGCGCGCTGACGACCTCGACGACGAGAGGGCCCCGCCGATCCGGCGGGGCCCTCTCGCGTTCTCAGGCGGACAGGAGCTGGCAGACGGCGGCCTCGAGGACCTTCTGGGTGTCCCGGTCGGCCTCGGCCTCGTCGGCCTCCCGCAGCGCGTGCGCGACCGTCTCGCCGTGCTCGAACCGGTCCACCACCCGCGGGTCGACGTAGCTGGCCTTGCACACCGCCGGGGTGTTGCCCAGCTGCTCGCTGACCTGCTTGTAGGCCGCGCTGACCACCTTCTTGCGCGCGGTCCTGCTGCTCGGCGGCGAGACCTCCGCGAGCGCCGCGGCCATGAGCACGGTGGCGGTCCACGTACGGAAGTCCTTGGCCGTGATCTCGGCGCCGCTGATCTCCTTGAGGTAGGAGTTGATCTCGGCGCTGGTCACGTCGCGCCACTCGCCGTCCTCGGTCTGGTAGGCCAGCAGGTCCTCGCCGGCATCGGCCGGCCGCTCGAGGAGCTGGCGGACGACGGTGGCCGTCGGCCGGTCGGTGATCTCCACCTCCCGCTCGATGCCGCCCTTCGCCGTGTAGCTGTAGAAGGTCCGCTCACCGCGCACCGAGACGTGGGCGCGCTTGAGCGTGGCCAGCCCGTAGGTGCCGTTCTCCTCCTCGTACTGCTCGCTGCCGATGCGGAACGCTCCGAGGTCCAGCATGCGGATGGCGCAGGCCAGGACGCGGTCGCGGTTGAGCCCGCGGGTGCGCAGGCCCGCCTTGACGGCGTCCCGGACGTCGGGCAGCTCGCGGGCGATCTCGAGCACGCGCTCGTGCTTCTCCGCGTCCCGCCGGGCCCGCCACTGGTCGTGGTAGCGGTACTGCCGCCGGCCCGCGGCGTCGACGCCGGTGGCCTGGATGTGCCCGTTGGGCCACGGGCAGATCCAGACGTCCTTCCACGCGGGCGGGATCGTCAGGCCGCGGATCCGGTCGAGCAGCTCGTCGTCCCGGATCAGCGCGCCGTCGAGGTCGTAGTAGGCGAAGCCCTTACCGGCCCGGCGACGCCGGTATCCGGGACCGTTCACGTCGCTGCGCCGAAGTCTCACGTCCCCGTGTTGCGCACCGGGGCCGTTCCCCAAACGGATCGGCCCGTTCGGTCCCCCGCCGGGGTCAGCGCAGGTCGACCAGTCCGCCCAGCCCGCTGATCTCGAGGACGTGCCGGGTGATCCCCCCGTCCGGGGCGTGGACGACCAGCCGCCACCCCTCGTCGCGCCCGATCCGGGCGATCGCCAGCACCACCCGCACCGCCGCACTGCTGAACAGCGACACCCCCGTGAGGTCGAGCTCGACCCGGCCGGTGCCGCCGTGGCTGGCCTCCAGCAGCCGGATCCGCATCTGCTCGGCGCCGAACTCGTCGACCGCGCCGCTGACCCGCACGACCGGGCGCGGGCCCTCCCGGTCGACGGTCACGGTGGCGGCGCTCGAGGCCGGCGGGCGGTCGTCGTCGACCTCGGGGCTGCGCCGCAGCCGCAGCGTCAGGACGACCGTGGTGCCCTTCTCCTCCTCCTCGAGGACCACGCCGTCGACGAGCTGGCGCATGATCAGCAGCCCCCGGCCGCGGTCGCCCGGATCCCGGTTGGGCGGGCGCCAGGTGCCCTCGTCGCGGACGGTCACGGTGAGCACGCCGTCGACGTCCACGCGGGCCGACACGGACATGGGCCCCGGTTCGGTCCCGCGGTAGGCGTGCTCGGCGGCGTTCGCGCAGGCCTCACCCACGGCGACCATGACGCCGACCCGGTCCTGCTCCCCCATCCCGAGGCCGGCCAGCCAGCTGCCGAGCCGACGGCGGACGCCCGGGAGCGCGGCGGGGTCGGCGACCAGGTCCAGCTGCAGGGGCTCCTGGGCGTCCTCGCGCCGGTGCGCGACCAGCACGGCGACGTCGTCCAGCCAGCCGTCGGGGCTGCGCACGCCCTCGGCGATCGCGGTGGCCAGCTCGTCGGACCGGTCGGTCTCCAGCGCGCCCGGGGCGGTGAGCACCGCCGTCGCGATCGCCGACAGCCGGTCGAGCGCGTCGGCCGCCTCCGGGGCAGGGCCGGCCACGGCCCCGTTCGAGAACAGCACGAGGGTCGCGCCCTGCTCGAGCACGTGCCGGGACACCGGCGTGGGGGTGTCCGGAAGGCTGCCCAGCGGCGCCCGCGGCGGCACCCGCAGGAAGCTCGTGGCGCCGTCCGAGCCGACCACCAGCGGCGGCGGGTGCCCCGCGGCGGCGTAGGTGAGGTCGCCGGTGCCCGCGTCCAGGACGCCGTAGAACACCGAGGCGCCCTCGACGTCCTCCATCTGGCTCGCGAACGCGTCCAGGGCGGCCAGGACGGCGGCCGGCGACGGGTCGCGCAGCGCGGACGAGCGCATGGCGCCGCGCAGCCGGCTCATCGCACCGGCCGCGGGCACCCCGTGCCCGACGGCGTCGCCGACGACCAGGGCCACCCGGCCGGCACCGAGCGCCACGGTGTCGTACCAGTCGCCGCCGGCGGCCTCCACGGCCGACGCGCGGTGGTAGCTCCCGGACAGGTGCAGGTCGGGCAGCAGCGGCAGGGACGGCGGCAGCAGCGACAGCTGCGCCTGCTCCACGCTGTCGGGCACCTTGGGCCACAGCGACGTGTCGGTCGCCGCGTCGTCGGACTCCAGGATCACCAGAGCCCCCGGACCGCCGTGGACCCGCATCGGCCGCACCATGAGCGTGGCCGCCGGCCCTCCGGCGTCGCCGAGCGGGCCGCAGACGGTCTCCGGGCGGCCGGTGCGCAACGCCGTGTCCAGCACCTCGACGGCGGGTCTCCCGTCGACCAGCGGCATGTCCTCGCGCGCCGTGCCGAGCTCCCGGGCCCGGGCGTTGGCCCAGACCGGCGAGGCGGACGCGGCGCTCACCACGTAGATCGCCGCAGGGGCGGTCTCCATGGCCGCGGCCAGCGCGTTCGCCCCCTCGGACCCGGCGAGGCCAGGGAGGGGGGGCGGGCTGCCAGGGTCGAGGCTCATCTCGGGCCAGCCAATACCAGGCTGAGGGGTCCGGCAACCGCGGTGCGACCAACCGTGGGGCGGTGGCCACCACCACGTTTCGGCCGCTCCGGGACGCGGGTAAACGGGTGCGGTTGGGCGGCGTCCGAAACCACCGGGACACCGCCCGTCGGGTCCCGGTGGGACCCTTGGATGATGGACGGCCGCGACCCGATGCACGGGGCGCCGGCGACGAAGGAGCGGACGACGGATGGTCGACTCGAGGGGTGCCCTCGCGCAGGACGGGCGACGTGCGGAGCGGCTGGAGCTGCGCGTGCCCACCACCGCGACCCAGCTGCCCGCGGTGCGGGCCATGGCCGGTGACCTCGCGATCCGGATGGACTACGACCTCGACGCGGTCGAGGACCTGCGCCTGGCGGTCGACGAGGCCTGCGCGACGCTGAGCCAGATCGCGGCCGGCGACTCCCCGCTCACGGTCATCTTCGAGACGACCCGGGCCGGGCTGCACATCGAGGCGTGGGTGCCCACCGCCGAGGGCGTCGAGGTACCCCGCGACGGCTTCGGCTGGGCGATCCTCGCCACCCTCGTCGACAACGTCGACGCGCGGCGCTCCACGCAGGACGCCGTCCCGGGTGGCGACGGCAGCCCGACGCCCGTCGGGCTGATCGCCATGGACAAGTACCTCCCCGGCCAGCACCCGAACGACCTCGGGAGCGGAGCCGACCGGAACCTCTCGGTCGCCCAGTGAGCCGGTCGCCGTCGACCGACGAGATCCCCGTCGTGGACGTACCGGTGCCCGACCAGAGGTCCGAGGGCCCGCGTCCCGCGGCCGACCCCGCTCCCGCGGAGGACGACATCGCTGCTACCGATCCGGTCGACCCGGAGCCGGTGCCCGACCCGCGGGCCGAGGACGGCGACGTCCCCGCCGCGGAGAGCACGCCGGACGCCGCTCCCGTGTCGGACAACCGGCGCCGCGCCGAGCGGACCGCTCCGCTGTTCGCGGAGCTGGCGACGCTGGACAAGGACGACCCGCGGCGCGAGCGGCTGCGCGAGATCCTGGTGGAGGAGCACCTCCCCCTGGTCCGGCACTTCGCGCGGCGCTTCAGCAACCGCGGCGAGCCGTTCGACGACCTGCTGCAGGTCGGCACCCTCGGGCTGATCGCGGCGATCGACCGGTTCGACCCGACCCGCGGCGTCGAGTTCCTGTCGTTCGCGGTGCCGACGATCACCGGCGAGATCAAGCGGCACTTCCGCGACCAGGGCTGGTCGGTGCGCGTCCCGCGCCGGCTCCAGGAGCTGCACCTGTCGCTCAACGCCGCTGTCGGCGAGCTGGCGCAGAAGAACGGCCGGGCGCCGACGCCGTCGGAGCTGGCCGAGCACCTGGGCATCCCGCGCGCCGAGGTCCTCGAGGGGCTCGCCGTCGCCAACGCCTACCGCAGCAGCTCGCTCGACGAGCGGCTCTCGGGTGAGGACGACTCCCCCACCCTCGCGGCGACGCTCGGCGAGGAGGACGCCGCGCTCGAGGGCGTGGAGTACCGCGAGTCGCTGCAGCCCCTGCTGGCCACGATCCCGGCCCGCGAGCGCCGCATCCTGATCCTGCGGTTCTTCGGCAACATGACGCAGTCGCAGATCGCCGCCGACATCGGCATCTCGCAGATGCACGTGTCGCGGCTGCTGAGCCAGACCCTCGCCAAGCTCCGCGAGGGCCTGCTCAAGGACTGACGGGAGGGACTTCCCGTGCAGGAAGTCCCTCCCCCGTCCTAGGGCTGCGCTCCGTTGCCGTCGGCCGGGCCGATCTCGCGGATCTCCTCGGTGACCTGGCTCAGCGGCGGCGGGGTCGGGACCGCGGGCGTGGTGTCGGCGATGCTCGACAGCTCGATCTTGGCCTCGGGCTGGTCGGCGGCGCGGGGCAGGTGCGACTCGAACCAGCTCGTCGTGTCCAGCCCGCCGTCCTTGGCGCCCGCGCCGCCGCCGTTGCCGGCCGGGGCGACGTCCATCCAGGACTTCCCGCCCTCGGCGCCGCCGAGGTTGGCCAGGCCCTCCAGCGCCTTGCTGAACTCGCTCGGGACGATCCACATCTTGTTGGCGTCGCCCTGCGCGATCTGCGGGAGCGTCTGCAGGTACTGGTAGGCCAGCAGGCCCTGGTCCGGCTTGCCGTCGTGGATGGCCTGGAAGACCGTCTCGATGGACTTGGCCTGGCCCTGCGCCTGCAGGAACAGGGCCGCCCGCTCACCCTCGGCGCGCAGGATCCGGCTCTGCCGCTCGGCCTCCGCCTCGAGGATCGCGGCCTGCTTCTTGCCCTCCGCCGACAGGATCGCCGCCGCCTTCTGGCCCTCGGCGGTGGTGATGGCCGACTGCCGGGCGCCCTCGGCCTGCAGGATGATCGCCCGCTTGTCGCGGTCGGCGCGCATCTGCTTCTCCATGGAGTCGCGGATCGACGGCGGCGGGTCGATCGCCTTGATCTCCACGCGCGCGACGCGCAGGCCCCACGGCCCGGTCGTCCCGTCGAGCACCGAGCGCAGCTGGCTGTTGATGCCGTCGCGGCCGGTCAGCGCGCCTTCGAGGTTGAGCCCGCCGACGACGTTGCGCAGCGTCGTCGTCGTCAGCTGCTCCATGCCGGTGATGTAGTTGGCGATGCCGTAGACGGCCAGCCGCGGGTCGGTCACCTGGAAGTAGACGACGGTGTCGATGCCGACCTGCAGGTTGTCGGAGGTGATGACCGGCTGCGGCGGGAAGGAGATGACCTGCTCGCGCAGGTCGATCGTCGCCCGCACGCGGTCGATGAACGGCACGAGGATCGACAGGCCGGGCGAGAGGGTCCGGCTGTAGCGGCCCAGCCGCTCGACGACCTTGGCCTGCGCCTGCGGGACGATCGTGACGCTCTTCGCGATCACGACGATCACCAGCAGCGCGACGACGATCAGTGCGATGAGTGCCGGTTCCACGGCGGGCTCCCTTCGTCGGGGGTCGCCGGCGATCCTCCCGCGCGGAGCGCCCCGCGATCACTACATCTTCGTTGCGTTCACTCCAGCGCGTCCCCCACGACCGCCGTGGCCCCCTCGACCTGCAGGATCCGGACGGTGTGGCCGACGGCGAAGGTCTCGCCGCTGTGCTGGCTGCGGGCGGTCCACTCGTCGGCGCCCATGCGGATCCGGCCGCCGGAGGAGTCGATCTCCTGGGTCACCTTCGCGGTGCGGCCGATCAGCGTGTCGACGCCGTCGAGCTGCAGCGGCGTCCGCTCCGTCAGGTGCTTCTGCGCGATCGGCCGGACCAGCGCCAGGAGCACACCGGAGACGGCGATGAACGCCACGAGCTGCAGGACGGTCGCGCCACCGAGCAGGGCGACCGTCATGCCGCCCAGCGCACCGCCGGCGAACATCAGCAGCACCAGGTCGAGGCTGACCACCTCGCCCGCTGCGAACAGGCCGGCGGCGATGAGCCAGAGCAACCACGCAGCCATGAGCGGAGTTTGGCAGACGACGGGGTGCGGGGTGGGCCTCGTCTCACCCCCTGCTGCCGAACTGATACCGACCGGTCCGGCGTCGTAGCCTCGCTGGGTGCACGACTTCCCCGCCGGACGCTTCGCCGTCTGGGCGACGGCCTGGCTCGGCGGCCGCGCCGCCTACGACGAGGCCCTCGACGCGATCACCGGTTCCACCGCGCACAGGGTGTCCGGCCTGCCCGGCAGCGCCGAGGCGGTGCCGCTCGGCTGGGCCCTGACCGCGCTCCGCGGTCTCGGCGAGCGCCGTTTCCGGCTGGTGCTGCCCGTGGCCGGCGACGTCCGCGGCCTGCCGCGGGCCCCCGGGCTGGCGCCGCTGGCGCTGGAGTCGGGTCAGGCCGCCGTCGGCGAGCACCTCGCGCTGGTGCCGGAGCCCCTCGGCCCGGAGGTCGTGCAGTGGACGGCGTTCCCGCTGGCCGGCCTCCCCCCGGTGCCACCGCCGGCCGAGGGCAACCTGCGCGCCGTGTCCGGGGCGCTGGACCTCGCCGTGGGCGACACCGCCCGCGCGCTCGCCGGGCTGGACCTCGCCCGGTGGAACCCCGAGGTTCCGGCGCTGCTGGCCGGCCTGGCGAGGGCGTCGGGGGCTCCCGGGCTGCCGCACGACCACGACCCGGTCGCGGTGTCGGTCCTCGGCCGGGCCCAGCGGCTGGCGAAGGTGCTCGACCTCGCGATGGCCGACGCCCCCGGCGGCGCGGTCAACCACTCGCAGGCCGCTGCCCGTGACGAGGCGCTGCGCCCGCTGGCGCAGTCGGTGCGCGAGGCCATCGCGGCGGCGTTCAACGCGGTCCCCCGGTGAGCCGGGCGCGACGAACCGTCTAGGAGCGCACGCCGCGTCTGGCTAGCGTCGTCGGGCATGACAGCAGCGCCCCAGACGACGATGAACCGGGTGATCCACGGTGCCGTCCGCCGCGACCTGGATCGCCTGTCGACCGCCCTGGGGAAGCTGAGGGACGGCGACACCGCGCGCGCCCAGGCCCTGGAGCGCGCCTACGCGAACCTGCGCACCGAGCTCACGCACCACCACGAGGGCGAGGACACCTACATCTTCCCGATGCTCGCGCGGATCGGCGTCGACCAGGGGCTGCTGGACGCCATGGAGTCCGAGCACCACGCGATGGCCGAGGCACTGGCGGAGACGGCGGGCGCGATGACCACGGTCGCCCGCACCGGGTCCTCGGCCGATGCCGCCGTGGCGCAGGCGAGCGTCGTCCGGACCCGGGAGGTGGTGGAGCGCCACCTGCGGCACGAGGAGGACGAGCTCGAGCCGCAGCTGAACCCGCACCTCGAGTCGCCCGAGTGGAAGGCGGTCGAGAAGAAGCTGCGCAGCCAGCCGCTCGGCGTCGCCGGCCGCTTCTTCGCGTGGGTGACCGACGGCATGAGCGACGAGCACCGGGCCTTCCTGAAGAAGACCGTGCCCACTCCGGTGGTCACCGTGCTGGCGAAGACCTTCGGCCGCCGCTACTACAAGGACGTCGCCCCGACGTGGAAGGAAGCTCGGAACTGAGCGCTGGAGATCGCGGCGAGTGGGGCCCGGAGGGTCCCGCGCAGCCGCGACGCAGCGGCTCCGCTCAGCTGGGGGACGGCTCCTGGCCGCGGTGGAGGCCGGCAGGCCGACCGGACACATAGCAACAGCTAGCGGGGCAGTTGGTGCCCAGCCGCGGGAGGCCACCGGCGCGGCGCTCCTCGAGGAGCACCCGCAGCGACTCGACGAACGCCGGGTGGGTGCCGGCCGTCGCCGCGCGGGCGAAGGCCAGCCCGAGCTCCTCCGCCGTCTCCTTGGCCTCGTTGTCGAGGTCCCAGATGACCTCGAGGTGGTCGCTGACGAAGCCGATCGGGAAGAGGACGACGGCGGTCTCGCCGGACGCCGCGAGCGTCCGCAGGTGGTCGTTCACGTCGGGCTCCAGCCACGGCACCGACGGCGGGCCGCTGCGGCTCTGCCAGACCAGGTCGAACTCCCGGCCCGGCGCTGCCTCGGCGACGACCCGCTCGGCAGCGGCCAGCAGTTCCGCCTCGTAGGCGTGCCCGTCCGGCCCGGCCACGGCGGCCATGGAGTCCGGGATGCTGTGCGCCGTCGCGACCAGGCGGGCGGTGCCGCGCAGCTCCGCGGGCAGGGTGGCGATCGCGGCGGCCAGGGCGTCGGCGTTGGCCCGCACGAAGCCCGGGGTGTCGTAGTAGTGCGGGAGCTTCTCCGCCGTCGGGCCGCCGCCGGACGAGACCCGGGCCCGCGCGATGTCCTCGTGGTACTGCCGGCAGCCGGAGAACGAGGCGTAGGCGGAGGTGGCCAGCACGTAGACGTGCTCGATGCCGTCGGCGGCCATCTGCGCCCACGTGTCCTCGACGTAGGGCGCCCAGTTGCGGTTGCCCCAGTAGACGGGCAGGTCGACGCCGGCGTCGGCGAGGTCCTTCTCGAGGGCCGCGATCAGCGCCTTGTTCTGGTCGTTGATCGGGCTGACGCCGCCGAAGTGGTGGTAGTGCTCGGCGACCTCCTCGAGCCGCTCGCGCGGGATGCCGCGGCCGCGGGTGACGTTCTCCAGGAACGGCATGACGTCGTCGTGGCCCTCGGGCCCGCCGAAGGAGAGCAGCAGCAGCGCCTCGCGGCGCCCGGCCGGGGCCGGCTCGGTGGACGGTTCGGCACCGCCGTTGTTGCGGACGGCGAGCGACGGGTCCTCGTCGGGACGCTGACCGGCAGGGGTGATGTCGACGGTTGCGCGTGGCACAGCGGTTCTTCTCTCTGAGGGGGTCGTGCGGATGCGCTCACACGCCGACGGCGTGGAAGCCTCCGTCGACGTGCACGATCTCGCCGGTGGTGGCGGGGAACCAGTCCGACAGCAGGGCGACGACGGCCTTGCCCGCGGGCTCGGTGTCGGTGACCGACCAGCCGAGCGGTGCGCGACCCTCCCACGCCTCCTCGAACTGGGCGCTGCCGGGGATGGACTTCATGGCCATGCTGCGCAGCGGGCCGGCGGCGACGATGTTGGACCGCACGCCGTCCGGACCGAGCTCGCGGGCGACGTAGCGGCTGACCGACTCCAGCGCCGCCTTGGCCGCGCCCATCCAGCCGTAGACCGGCCAGGCGACGGACGCGTCGAAGGTCAGGCCGACGACGGACGACGGGTTGGCCAGCAGCGGCCGGCAGGCCTGGGTGAGCGAGGCGTAGGACCAGGACGAGACCTGGAAGGCCGTCGCGGCGTGCTCCCAGGCGACCTCGGGGAAGCCCTCGCCCATGGCCTCCTGCGGGGCGAAGCCGATCGAGTGGACGACGCCGTCGAGCGAGTCGAAGCCCTGCTCGCGCAGCCGGTCGGCCAGCGAGCCGAGGTGCTCGGTGTTGGTCACGTCGAGCTCGACGACCGCCGCCTCCTGCGGCAACCGCTTGGCGATCCGCTGGCACAGCGAGAGGGCACGCCCGAAGTTGGAGAGGACGACGGTGGCGCCCTGCTCCTGGGCCAGCCGGGCCGTGGCGAACGCGATCGACGCCTCGGTCAGCACGCCGGTGACGAGGACCTTCTTGCCGTCGAGGATGCCGCTCATCAGTGCCCCATTCCGAGTCCGCCGTCGACCGGGACGACCGCCCCGGTGATGTAGCCCGCCGCATCGCTGGCCAGGAAGCGCACGACGCCGGCGATCTCGTCCGAGGAGGCGTACCGGCCCAGCGGCACCTGCCCCAGGATCTCCTGCTGCCGCTTCTCGGGCAGCTGCGCGGTCATGTCCGTCTCGACGAAGCCGGGGGCCACGACGTTGGCGGTGATGTTCCGGCTGCCCAGCTCGCGGGCGATCGAGCGGGCCAGGCCGACCAGGCCCGCCTTGGACGCCGCGTAGTTGGTCTGGCCGGCGGAGCCGAGCAGGCCCACGACCGACGACACGAAGATCATCCGGCCCGAGCGGGCGCGCACCATCTTCGCGCTGGCCCGCTTCGCCACCCGGTAGGCGGCGGTGAGGTTGGCGTCGAGGACGTCGGTGAAGTCGTCCTCCTTCATGCGCATGAGCAGGCCGTCGCGGGTGATGCCGGCGTTGCTCACCAGCACCTCGACCGGTCCCTGGTGCTCCTCGACCTCGCTGAAGGCGCGGTCGACGTCCTCGGCGCTGGTGACGTCGCACCGGACGCCGAACAGTCCGTCCGGCGCCCCGCTGCCGCGGTGCGTCACCGCGACGGAGTCACCCGCCTCGGCGAAGGAGCGGGCGATGGCCAGCCCGATCCCCCGGTTGCCGCCGGTCACCAGCACCGATCTGCCCACGTGCCACTCCCCTGCCGGCTGCCTTGTCGACTCCCGAACCTAGTCGGTGGCCGCAGGTCGCACCGCCTACCGGCGAGTACGTGATCACCGCCTCACGCGAGCGGGCTAGAGGTTGCGGCCGCAGGTGGGCCAGGCGCCCTTGCCCTGGACGGCGAGGACCTTCTCCGCGATCGCGATCTGCTGCTCGCGCGTGGCCAGGTCGGCCCGGGGCGCGTACTCGCCCCCGCCGAACGAGGTCCACGTCGACGCGCTGAACTGCAGCCCGCCGTAGTAGCCGTTGCCGGTGTTGATGCTCCAGTTGCCGCCGGACTCGCACTGCGCGACGGCGTCCCAGTTGCGGCCCGACGGAGCGGGAGCGGGCGCGGGCGCCGGGCTGCCACCGCCCGTCGAGGAGGGCGCGGACGACCGGGAGGCCCGCTCGGCGTCGCGCTGCTCCTGCAGGTCGACGAGCGTGGCCTGCACCTGGCGGAGCTCGCCCTGGGCGGCGTCCTGCCGCGCCTGCACGTCGGCCAGGACCCGGTCGGCGGCCGTCCGGGCCGCCTCCGCCGACTCGAGCGCGGACCGCGCCGCCGACTCCAGCCGGTCGGCCTCGGCGACCGCGTCCTGCGCGGTGGTCCAGGTCTCGTCGGCCCGGTCGCCCGCCGCCTCCGCGACCGACACGGCGGTGGACCGGTGGTCGCCGGCGGCCGCGAGGAGGGCCGCGCGCTCCATCATCTGCGCCGGGCCGTCCGCGGTGAGCAGGCCCTCGAGGAGCGGGGACGACGACCCGCCCATGTAGCTGGAGCGTGCGAACCGGGCGACGTCGTCGCGCGCGCCGGCCAGCTCCTCCTGCGCGCGACGGGCCTCGGCCGCGGCGGCCTCGGCGTCGCTCCGGGCGTCGGCGGACGCCTGCTGGGTCGATGCGACCTCGGCCTGGGCGCGCGCGGCCCGTGCGCTCGCCTCCTCGGCGGCGGTCCGGGCCGCGCCCATCTCGACCAGCAGGCGGTTCACCTCGGCGGCGGCGTCCTCGGCGGCCTGGGTGACCGCTCCGAGGTCGTCGCCGGGCGCGGCGGAGGCCGTTCCGGGCGAGGCGAGGAGCCCGAGTCCGACGGCGAGGCAGGCGGCGGCGAACCGCCGGCCCGTGGGCGTGCGCGTTCCGTCCATGGCCCCCCACGCTCCCCTCGCTCGATCGATCCGGCCACCCGGGAGGGACGTCGACCGGCCGCCCGGACGACTTGAGAGGGCCGCTGTGCTGCCTCCCGCGGGCGGGTGACTTGCGACGTGCAGGCAAATTCCTGCATGATTGCGCCGTGTCGGAAAACCTCACCCCGGTGTTCAAGGCACTGGCCGATCCCACGCGCCGGCAGCTGCTCGACCGGCTGCACGCGCGCAACGGCCAGACGCTGGGCGAGCTGTGCGGGTCGCTCGACATGGCGCGCCAGTCGGCCTCCCAGCACCTCTCCGTCCTGGAGGCGGCGAACCTCGTCACCACCGTCTGGCACGGCCGGGAGAAATTGCACTACCTCAACCCCGTTCCGCTGCACGAGGTGCAGGAGCGGTGGATCTCCACGTTCGAGACGCCCCGGCTGCGCGCGCTGCGCGCGATCGGGCAGGCAGCAGAGGAGCAGGCGATGAGCACCCCGCCCACGTACGTCTACGTCACCTACGTCAAGGCCAGCCCCGAGCAGGTCTGGCACGCGCTCACCGACGCGGACCTGACCGCCCGCTACTGGGGCCACCGCAACGAGTCCGACTGGCAGGAGGGCTCGACCTGGGAGCACGTCCGCACCGACGGGTCGGGCATGGCCGACGTCGTCGGCACGGTGCTGGAGGTCCGGCCGCCGGAGCGGCTGGTGGTCACGTTCCCCGGGTCGGACGAGCAGCGGAACGGGACGCCGTCACGGGTGACCTTCACGATCGAGCCGCACCAGGACATCGTGCGGCTGACGGTGCGCCACGAGGACATCCCGACCCAGGCCGACCTCGAGGCGCTGTCCGCCGGCTGGCCCGCCGTCCTGGCCAACCTGAAGTCCCTGCTCGAGACGGGCGACGTCCTCCCCCAGGCGCCGTGGGAGATGCACGCCGAGCTGCGCGAGGCCCAGATGGCACGCACCGACACCTGAGACCTCACCGCTTGGCCTGACCAACCGCCTGGGACCGTGGAGGCGTGCACTCCTCCCCCCAGCCCCGCGGCCTGGTGCCCGTGCTGCTCTTCGTCGGCACCGTCGTCGCCGTCATCAGCAGCCTGGGTGCACCGCTCATCCCGGCGATCGCCGCGGCGATGGAGACGTCGCTGCCCGACGCGCAGTGGGCCCTCACCGTCACGCTCCTCGTCGGGGCGGTCGCCACGCCGGTGATCGGCCGCCTGGGTGACGGCCCGCACCGCCGCGCCGTCGTCCTCGCCGTCCTGGCCGTGGTCACGGCCGGGGGCGTGCTGGCCGCGCTCCCGCTGGGCCTGGGCTGGCTGATCGCCGGCCGGGCGCTGCAGGGCTTCGGGCTCGGCCTGACCCCGCTCGCGATCGCCACGGCCCGGGAGGCGCTGGCCGGCGAGCGCTCGCGCCGCACGGCCGCCGCGCTGTCGATCACCGTCGTGTCCGGGATGGGGCTCGGGTACCCGCTCGCCGGCCTCGTCGCCGAACTCGGGGGCGTGCACGCGGCCTTCTGGGCCGGAGCGGGCGTGAGCGCCGCTGCCCTGGTGGCGGCCGCGGCGGTCCTGCCGGCCTCCCGCATCACGACGTCCCGGTCCGTCGACGTCGTGGGTGCGGTGCTCCTGGGCGCCGGGCTGGGCGGCCTGCTCCTGGCGCTCGCCGAGAGCGAGGTGTGGGGCTGGGCGTCGCCAGGCACCTGGCTGCTCGTCGCCGGCTCGACGCTGGTGCTGGCCGCCTGGGCGGTGTGGGAGCTCCGGACGCCGTCGCCGCTGGTCGACCTGCGGCTGGCGCGGGGCAGCACCGCGGCCACCGCCCACGCGACGGCTCTCATGGTCGGCCTGTCCAACTACCTGCTGCTCCTGGCGGTGCCCGTCCTCGCGCAGGCGCCGCGAGGCGACGAGCCGGGGTTCGGCACGTCGATCGTGGTCGCGGCACTGACCCTGCTGCCCTTCTCGGCCGCCAGCGTGCTCGGCGGGCGGCTCACCCGGCTCCTGGCCGACCGTGCCGGCCCGCACGTCGTGCTGCCCGCCGCGGCGCTCGTGCAGAGCGGCGCCTTCATCCTGTTCGCCTTCGGGCGGGCCGAGCTGTGGCTGCTGTTCGTCGTCATGGGCATCGCCGGGCTCGGGGTCGGGGCCGCCTTCGCCGCCTTCCCCGGCCTCGTGATCTCGGCCGTGCCGCCGTCCGAGACCGGCAGCGCCATGAGCCTCAACCAGGTCCTGCGCTACGCAGGCTTCTCGATCGGCAGCGCGCTGGCGGCCGCCGTCCTGGCCTCCGCCACCCCGGACGGCAGCCCCGCCCCTCTGGACCGGGGCTACACCACGATCGCCGCGATCGGCTTCGCGCTCTGCCTGCTGACCGCGGTGCTCGCCTGGCTGGTGCCGACCCGCGGGAACCGGCGGCCGTCGGACGCGACGGCCGGGCAGCCGGCGGCGGCCTGACCGCCGGCACCGCGACACCCGGGCGTCACATGGGCCGCGCGCGCCACCCGGTCAACATCTGACGAACGGGAACGGTCCGTCTCGTTCTTCTCGCCGTGCCGCAACACGCTTCCCGCTGCTTACTGTCAGTACCAACGGGGGCGCAGCACGTAGCCGAACGGCGAACGGTCCGGGCGTCCTCCACCGTCAGCGAGAGGAACGACATGACCTTCCCCCAGCGCTCCGCCGCCGCGACCCTCCCCCGCCAGGCCGCCTACGGCCAGCGCCCCGCCCTCCGGCCGACCGTGCCCGGCGCCCGTCCCGGGGCCCCCGTCATCCCGGCCGGCATGCGTCCGCAGCAGCCGGGCCTCGCCCCGATGGCGCAGCGCCCGATGGGCCAGCGCCCGCAGGGTCAGGTGCCGGCCCAGCGGCCCGTCGTCACCTTCCTCACCGTCGCCGAGGTCGCCGCGATCATGCGCGTCTCGAAGATGACCGTGTACCGCCTGGTCCACGGTGGGGAGCTGTCCGCCGTGCGCGTCGGCCGCTCCTTCCGGGTCCCCGAGCCGGCCGTCCGCGAGTACCTCTCCGAGGCGCGCACCGACGTCGCCTGACGGCGTCCCGGTCAGGCGACCGGGTCGCCGGCGATCGCCGGGTCGATGAAGAAGTTGTCGCGGAACAGCCCCGTCGGGTCGTAGCGCCGCTTCAGCTCCCGGAGACGGGCGAGGTGGGCCGGCGGGAACGCCCGCGCGACAACCTCGGCGCCCGTGGCGGACTCGAAGCTGAGGTACATCCCCTCGAAGTGCGGCAGGAGCTTCTCCCACCACCGGTCGAGCCCTGACGCCTCCGAGCCGAAGGCGGCGACGGAGAAGTTCGCGGCCCGCCAGCCGTACGCAGTGGCATCCGCGGGCACGTCCGACACCGCTCCCCCGACGGCGCGCACCTGGAAGAAGTACGAGGCGCCGGCCTCGAGCATCGCCGCCGCGTCCCGGGCGAACCCGGGGGTCAGGTGCTCGATCAGACCGGAGTGGGACAGGGGCTCCCCCCGCCCCTGCTGCGGGGCCTCGCTGAACGTCGCCCCCATCACCTGGTCGTACGACCCGAGCCCGACCGACTGGTCGACCAGGGGTGCGACGCCGGCGATGGGCTGCAGCCGGGCGATGATCGTCTCGGGGTCGTCGGAGTCCACGACGAGCATCGCCTGGGCGTACTGCCGGCCACCGGCACCGCCGCCGAGGATGACCTCGCCGCTCACGCTGCGGTCGGCGGCCTCGATCGCCGCGCCCCACCGCTCGAGGAACCCGGCCGGGTCGGCGACGTCGAAGACCAGTCGGGCGAAGGCGACCTGCCCCACCTGCGGCGCCTCGAACTCGAAGGCGACCACCACCCCGAAGTTCGCGCCCGCACCACGCACGGCCCAGAACAGGTCGGCGTTCTCCGTGGCGCTCGCGGTGACCAGCGAGCCGTCGGCGAGGACGACGTCGACGCTGCGGAGGAGGTCGATGGTCAGGCCGTGCTGGCGGGCGAACCAGCCCACGCCGCCCGCGGTCGCCAACCCGCCCACGCCGACGCCGCCGTAGTCGCCGCTGGTGATCGCGAGACCGTGCGGCGCGAGCACCCGGGCGACGTCGATCCACCGCGCGCCCGGTCCGACGCGCACCCGACCGGATCCGGCGTCGAGGACCTCGACCGCGTCCAGGGCGCCGACGTCGATCACCAGCCCGCCGTCGTTGAGCGACCGCCCCGAGAGGCCGTGACCGGCGCTGAAGACGCCGAGGGGGACGTCGCGGTGCCGGGCGGCGACGCCCACCGCCTGCTGCACCTCCTCGACCGTGCGGGGGCGCAGCACCAGACCGGGCGAGCCACCCCGCAGGTAGCTGGAGGTGTAGCGGGCGTAGCCGGGATCGCCGGGCTCGACCGCCCGCGCGGCCAGGGCGGGAGGCAGGCCGTCGTAGTCGATGTGCGGACGGCGCTGCGAGAGTGCGATCGAGGGGCGCACCCGGTCGGGCACTGTCACGCCGGTGCGGCCGCGCTCGCGGTCCACCTGCTCCCGCACCGCCGGGGCGACCTCGCCGGCGAACCGCCGCAGCACCCGCGGGTCGTCGCCCATGACGATGAACGTGCTGACGCCGTCCTCCAGGGCCATGCGGGCGAGGTCGTCGGCCGTCTCGTCCGGCGACACGTTGAGCAGCCGGACGACCTCGCTGGGATCGCGGCCGGCGTCCCGGGCAGCCTGGTCGATGGTCCCGTTGCCGCGCGCGAGGTCACCGGGCTGCAGGTAGGGCAGCGACGGCAGCCAGCCGTCCCCCGTGGCGCCGACCAGGCGCAGCATCCTGGGCTTGTAGGCGCCGATCCACACGGGGATGTCGTGCGCGGGCGCCGGCCCCCGCTTCGCGCCGTCCACCGCGTAGTAGTCGCCGGTGGACCGCAGCGGCCGCCGCTCCCCCGGGGTCCAGATGCCGCGGATCACCTCGATCGCCTCGGCCAGCGCCTCGACGCTCTCCCCCGGCGTGAGCCGACGTCCGCCCATGGCCTCGATCGCGTCCCAGAAGCCGCCGGCGCCGATGCCGAGGCTGACCCGCCCCTCCGAGAGCAGGTCGAGGCTGGCCGCCGAGCGCGCCAGGACGGCCGGCTGCCGCAGCGGCAGGTTAAGCACGTTGCCCGACAGGTGCACGCGCTCGGTGCGCGCGGCCACTTAGGCCAGCAGCGTCCAGGTGTCGTGGAAGGAGGGCTGGTAGGGGTGGTCCTGGAACGTGACCAGGTCCAGCCCGAGCTGCTCGGACAGCAGCGCCAGCTCGACCGGCCGGCCCGCGGGTGCATTGACGGGTGAGATGAAGGAGCCGAAGCGCAGCGGGTGTCCGTAGTCAGGCATGCGACCAGCGTCGGCCCTGCGCTCCCGGCCTGGCAAGCAGGCGGTAACCGACTTACGATGGGTAAGTGACTCGAACGCGAGCCCAGCACACGGGCTGGGAAGTCATCGACGACGCGGAATGCCGCCGCACCGCCGACGTCGTGGAGTTCGTGGGTCGCCGGTGGAACAGCGGGATCCTGCTGGCCCTCGCCCGTGGAGCGAGCAGGTTCACCGAGATCACGGCACAGGTGCGGGGGCTGTCCTCGCGGATGCTCGCCGTCCGGCTCCGCGAGCTGGAGGACGTCGGTCTCGTGGACCGGATCGTGGAGCCCACCACCCCGGTCTCGGTCCGGTACTCCCTGACCCCGCGCGGGCGCGACCTGCTCGCGGCACTGCAGCCCCTGGTGACCTACGGGCAGCGCTGGGAGTCCAGCGGCGGGTAGCCGGATGGCGGCGCCGGCTCCAGCAGAGCACCCGCCCCGCCGGAGCCGGCCGCTCGACGTCAGGACCGGAGGAAGGCCAGGAGGTCCGCGTTGATCGTCTCGGCCTGCGTGGTGGGCATGCCGTGGGGGAAGCCGGCGTAGGTCTTCAGCGTGCCGTTCGGCAGCAGCTCGGCCGAGAGCGGCCCGGAGTCGGCGTAGGGCACGACCTGGTCGTCGTCGCCGTGCATGACGAGCACGGGCACGGTGATCTTCTTCAGGTCGTCGGTGAAGTCGGTCTGGGAGAACGCGACGACACCGTCGTAGTGCGCCTTGGCGCCGCCCATCATCCCCTGCCGCCACCAGTTCTGGATGACCGCCTCGATCGGTTCCACGCCGGGCCGGTTGAACCCGTAGAACGCGGTGGATGCGAGGTCGCGGTAGAACGCCGACCGGTTGGTGGCCACCTGCTGCTGGATGCCGTCGAAGACGCTCTTGGGCAGCCCGCCCGGGTTGGCGTCGGTCTGCACCATCAGCGGCGGCACGGCGCTGATCAGGACCGCCTTGGCGACCCGGTCCTGGCCGTGCCGGCCGATGTAGTGGGCCACCTCGCCACCACCGGTGGAGTGCCCGACGTGGACGGCGTCGCGCAGGTCGAGGTGCTCGGTCAGCGCGGCCAGGTCGTCGGCGTAGTGGTCCATGTCGTGCCCGTCGCTGACCTGCGCCGAGCGCCCGTGGCCCCGGCGGTCGTGCGCTATGACGCGGTAGCCCTGCTGCAGGAAGAACATCATCTGGGCGTCCCAGTCGTCGGCCGACAGCGGCCAACCGTGGCTGAAGACGATCGGCTGGCCGCTGCCCCAGTCCTTGTAGAAGATCTCGGTTCCGTCGGCGGTGGTGATGACGGGCATGGGTGAGCCTCCTGCTCTGGCTGGACGGGTCGTGTTCCGGTCCCGACGCTAGGGCCGGCGGATGTCCGGGAGGTGTGCCTTGAGTGACGGGCTGCGGACCCTGCCTGCCGCCCCGGCGACGCTCGCGGACGCCTTTACACCGAAACCACCGGGAGCCACCATCGCTCCGGTCAGAAGCCTCGCCTGGTCGTCCCGCAGGGAGCGCCGGTGGTCACCCTCCTCGACACCGACGGGCTGGATCCCGCCGCACGCCGGCCGGCCCGGGTCGCCGAGCGGCTCGAGGCGGTCCTGGTCTCCCGCATCCGCTTCGCCGACCCGCGCCAGCCCGCGCGGGCCCGGCTCGACGCCTGGGAGCTCGGTGGCGTCTCGGTGGTGCGCCTGGAGCTGTCCGGCGAGCTGACGCTGAGCCGCTCACGTCGTCAGATCGGCTCCGATGCGGCGCCGGTGGTCTCCTTCGCCGTCCAGGAACAGGGCGTCGCCCTGCACGAGCACCTCGGCCGCCGGCGCGTGGTGCCGCGCGGCAGCCTGGCCGCGACCGAGGTCACGTCCCCCTTCCGGTACCACTGCTCCGGGCCGGGCGTCTGCCGGGCGGTGCAGTTGCCCGTCGACCGTCTCGGGCTGCCCGTCGATGTGGTCCGCCGAGCCCTCCCCCGTGTCCACCGCAGCCCCCTCTACGGGTTGGTGCGCGTCCACCTGGCGCAGCTGAGCCGGGATGCGGAGCTGCTGTCCTCCGATGCGACCGCGCCGTCGGTCGCCGCCGCGACCTTCGACCTGACACGTGCGCTCCTCGCCTCGGCCGGCGCCGCCGGCCGGTCCGTGGACGACGTCGTCGAGGAGACCCTGCTGACCCAGGTCCGCAGCTACGTCAGGCAGCACCTCACCGAGCCGGGCCTCGGCGTCGAGCAGATCGCGGCGGCGCACGCCATCTCGGTCCGCCAGCTGTACCGGCTCTGCGCGGCGGCCGACTTCAGCCTCGAGCAGTGGACGATCCGCCAGCGGCTGGAGGGAGCACGCAGGGACCTCTCCGACCGGGCCCACCGCGATCGACCGATCGCCGTGGTCGCGCGGCGCTGGGGTTTCACGGACCCCTCGTACTTCAGCCGCCGCTTCCGCCAGGCCTTCGGGACGACACCTCGCGACTGGCGGCGCAGCGCCTCGATCACCTCGGCTCCCCCGGCGTGGTGGTCCGGGCGCACGACCCCGGCGACCGCGGGGGCCTAGCCGCGAGGTCGTCGCCCTGGCGCTCGTGGATGCGAGGACGGCTGGCCACGCCGCTGCGCTCCTCCCCGGCCGTTCGCCCGTTCGTCGAGGCCCTAGCCTCGGGGCATGCGTGCCGTGCAGATCACCCGCTTCGGCGGTCCCGAGGTCCTCGAGCTCGTCGACGTCGCCGAGCCGGAGGCCGGTCCCGGCCAGCAGCTGTACGACGTCTCGACGGCGGGCGTGAACTACGCCGACACCCACCAGATCGAGAACTCCTACCTCGCCCAGCAGCAGCTGCCGCTGATCCCGGGTGCCGAGTTCGTCGGCACGCCGGTCGGCGGCGGGCAGCGGGTCGTCGGGCTGCTCGACGGCGGCGGCTATGCGGAGCGGGTCGTCGCGCACGACCCCCTCACCTGGGCGGTGCCGGACGGCGTGAGCGACGAGCAGGCGCTGGCCGTCGTCCTGCAGGGGGCGACCGCGTGGCACCTGCTGCGCACCAGCACGCACCTCGCCGCGGGCGAGTCCGTCGTCGTCATCGCCGGTGCCGGCGGCGTCGGCAGCCTGGCGATCCAGCTCGCGAAGCACTGGGGCGCGGGCCGGGTCATCGCCACCGCCTCCAGCGCGGAGAAGCGCGCCCTGTGCCAGGAGCTCGGCGCCGACGCCACCGTCGACCCCGCGCTCGCCGAGGACGACCCCAAGGCCTTCACCGCCGCCCTCCGCGAGGCCAACGGCGGCAAGAAGGTCGACATCGTCCTGGAGATGACCGGCGGAAGGGTCTTCGACGGCGCGATGTCGGCGCTGGCCCCGTTCGGCCGGCTCGCCGCCTACGGCATGGCCGGCCGCGTGCCGCCGAAGCCGGTGCAGGCACCCTCGCTCATGGGCACCAGCCGCGCGGTCATCGGATTCTGGCTGGCCCACTGCATGGCGCGCCCGCAGATGATGGACGCCGCGATGCACGACCTGCTGCCGATGGTGGCTGACGGCGTGCTGAGGCCGGTCGTCGGCGGGCGCTACCCGCTGTCGCAGGTGCGCCAGGCGCACGAGGACCTGCTGGCCCGCCGGTCCACCGGCAAGCTCGTCGTCGACCCGAAGGCCTGATCCACGAGCTTTCTGTACAGAAAGCTCACACGAGGCGGTTGGTCCAGAAGAGGCTGAGGACGGCGCCCAGCAGGGCGAGGACGACACCCACGCGGACGAACCAGTAGCTGACGTCCTGCGGCTCGGTCGTGTAGCCGATCTGGCTGCCCAGGTCGGCGTACACCTCCTCCAGCTCCGCGGCGCTGGCCGCCTCGCTGTAGCTGCCGCCGGTGGCGTCGGCGATCTCCTCCAGCGTCGCCCGGTCGACCGGGACGGGCACCGTCTCGCCGTCGAGGTCGAGGGTCCCGTAGTCGGTGCCGAACGCGATCGTCGAGACCGGGACGCCGGCCGCGCGGGCGGCGTCGATCGCCTGGGTGTCCTCGCGGCCGACGGTGTTGTAGCCGTCGGACAGCAGGACGATCCGGGCCGGAGCGGCCTCCTCCTCGGCCGCCTCGAGCGTCGACTGGAAGTTCTCGATCGCGCTCAGCGAGGTGAACACCGCCTCGCCGATCGCCGTCGCCTCGGCGAGGTCGAGGTTGTCGATGGCGCCCGACACCTGCACCCGGTCGGTGGTCGGCGGCACGACGGTGGTCGCCGTCCCGGCGAAGGAGACCAGCCCGAGGTTGATCCGCTCGGGCAGGACGTCGACGAACTCCTTCGCCGCCGTCTGCATCGCCCGGAAGCGGTCGGGCTCGATGTCGGTGGCCTGCATCGACAGCGACACGTCGACCGCCATGATCACCGTCGCCCGCTCGCGCGGCACCCGAACCTCGGTGCTCGGGACGGCCAGGGACACCACGAGCGTCGCGATCCCCAGGGCGACGACGGCGAACGCCAGGTGGCGCTTCCAGCCGGGGCGCTTGGGCACGAGCGAGCCCAGCAGCGCCACGTTGGTGAACCGGGCCGCGTAGGCCTTCCGCCGCAGCTGGATCACGACGTAGAAGGCGACCAGCGCGGCGACGGCCAGCAGCGCCAGCAGCCACAGGGGTGACTGGAAGGTCATCGGGACGCTCCTCCGCTGCCTGCGCGCCGGCGCTCGGCGACGAACCTGACGACGTCCATGAGCCAGTCGCGGTCGGTCCGCAGCCGCAGGTGGCCGGCTCCCGCGCGGCGCAGGGTGGCCGCGACCTCCTCGCGCTGGGCGGCGGCGCCGGCGGCGAACCGGGCGCGGAACTCGGCGTTGCCGGTCGGCACCTCGAGCGTCTGGCCGCTCTCCGGGTCGACGACGGTCAGCAGGCCCACGTCCGGGAGCTCGAGCTCGCGCGGGTCGACGACCTCGATGGCCAGCAGGTCGTGACGGGTGCCGAGCCCGCGCAGCGGCCGCTCCCAGTCGCTGTCGCCGAGGAAGTCGGAGATGACGACGACGAGGCCGCGGCGCCGGTGCGGCCGGCGCAGGGTCTCCAGGGCGGCCGCCAGGTCACCGCGCCGCCCGCTCGCCGCCCGGGGGGTGGCGACGACCGAGCGCAGCAGCCGCTCCGCCGCCAGCCGCCCGGGCATGGCCGGGTAGCGGTCGACCCGCTCCCCCGTCGTGACGACCGCGCCCAGGCGATTGCCGCCGTGCACGGTCAGGTGGCCCACCGCGGCGAGGCCGGCGATCGCGAGGTCGCGCTTCTGGCAGTTCGCCGTCCCGAAGTCGAGGCTGGCGGACAGGTCGACGACGGCCCAGGTCTCCAGCTCGCGGTCGGCGATCGTCTCGCGGACGTGCGGCACCTGGGTGCGCGCGGTGACCGGCCAGTCCATCCGCCGGACGTCGTCCCCGGGGTGGTAGGTGCGGGAGTCGCCGGCCTCCGAGCCGGACCCGGGCACGAGGCCGAGGTGGTCGCCCTGCAGCAGGCCGTCGAGCCGCCGCCGCACGGTGAGCTCCAACCGGCGCAGCAGCACGTCGGCGGGACCGTCGGTGAACCGCGGCGGCGCGCCGTCGCGGTCGTCGCCACCCGGCTCGACCGCGGAACCCGGGGTCGCCGGGTGCAGGAGCAGCCCCGGGTGCTCGGGTCCGGGCTGGGGCTGCTGGCTCGCCCGACGACGCAGGATCACGCCGGGTGGGGCCCTTGTGCGTACCCGTTGGACGACGGCGCGGCCGGGTGCTCCGGCGCCTGCTGCGGCGGGCCCTGCGGGGGGCCGAAGTGCGGGACGTGCGGGCCGCCCGGGGACCCGGGCCCGAAGCCCGTCGCGTTCTGCCGCGGGGCGACCTGCGGCAGCGGGACCGTCTGCACGATGCGCTTGACGATGTGGTCGGCCGGCACGCCGTCGGCCAGCGCGTCGTAGGACAGCACCAGGCGGTGGCGCAGCACGTCCGCGGTCACGTCCAGGACGTCCTGCGGGAGCACGTAGTCGCGGCCGCGGACCAGCGCGAGGGCCCGGCTGGCCGCGATCAGGCCGAGGGAGGCACGCGGGCTGGCGCCGTAGGACACCCACGTCGCGACGTCCTCCATGCCGTGCTCGCGCGGCGTCCGGGTGGCGACGACGAGGCGGACGACGTAGTCGACGAGCGCGTGGTGGACGAAGACCTGCGACGCGGCCTTCTGCAGCCGCGGCAGCTCGCCGGGGCTCAGGACCGTCTCGGGCACGGGCGGCTCGGAGCCCATGCGGTAGACGATCTCCCGCTCCTCCTCGGGGCTCGGGTAGTCGACGAGCACCTTCATCAGGAACCGGTCGCGCTGGGCCTCGGGGAGCGGGTAGACGCCCTCGGACTCGATCGGGTTCTGCGTGGCCAGCACGAGGAACGGGTCGGGCAGCGGGTGCGTGACGCCGCCGATGGAGACCTGCCGCTCGGCCATGACCTCGAGCAGCGCCGACTGCACCTTGGCGGGCGCGCGGTTGATCTCGTCGGTCAGCACGAAGTTGGCGAAGACCGGCCCGAGCTCGGTCTCGAAGGCGTCCTGCCCGGCCTTGTAGATCCGGGTGCCGATGATGTCGGCCGGGACGAGGTCCGGGGTGAACTGCAGGCGAGCGAACCTGCCGCCGACCGCGGTGGCCAGCGTCTCGACGGCGAGGGTCTTCGCCACGCCGGGCACGCCCTCGAGGAGGACGTGGCCGCGCGCCAGGAGAGCGACGAGCATCCGCTCGACGAGGCGGTCCTGCCCGACGATGACGCGCTTGATCTCGAAGAGGACCCGCTCGAGCCGCTGCGCGTCGACCGACGGGGGCACCGGTGCGGGGGTGGTCTCGATCGGCGTGCTGGCAGCGCTGCTCACGGGGCTCCCTGGTCGTCGACGGGGCGGTGCGTCCCACCCCTGCGACCCAGTGTCCTACACCTTCCGCAGCCGGGTACTCGCGCGGCGGGCACGCCGGGCCGACGCTCCGCGGCGCCGCCGTTCCGTCGTCCACACCCCTGCCCGGACGGGCCTCGGACTGCTAGCCTTGCCGGTGCGTCGGGCAGCTCCCCCCGTGGCTGCCCGACGCCCTCATCTCGCGCCCGGGTGACGACTCCCCGGGTTGCCGCACCGATCAGGCCGACGGGCGCACCGCGCCGAAGTACGTCGAGCTCGAGGTGCGCGCGCGGGCCACCTGGACCACCTGGCCCCGGTCGGGGGCCTCGATCATCTCGCCGCCGCCGATGTAGATGGCCACGTGCGTGATCGACATGTAGTCGTTGCGGTTGCCGCCCCAGAAGAGCAGGTCACCGGGCTGCAGGTCGCCCAGGGCGACCTGCTTGTTGCGGTTGAGCCACCACTGGTCGCGGCTGGTTCCACCGATGGCGATGCCGGCCCGCGCGTAGGCGTACTGGGTCAGGCCCGAGCAGTCGAAGCCGAACACCTGCGTGTCGGGCGAGATGCCGTAGGACGGTCCACTGCTCCCGCCGCCACCCCAGGAGTAGGCGACTCCCAGCTGGGTCCGGGCTGCGGCGATCGCGGTCTGCGCGGCCGAGGTCGACGGCGGACCGGCCGGACTGCCGGTGACCGGACGCGGTGCCGGGGCGGGCGCCGGGGTCGAGGGGCGGGCCGCGGCCTCGGCGGCGGCCGCGGCCTGCCGGGCAGCCTCCTGCTGCGCGGCGGTCCGGGCGCCCTCCAGGCGGAACAGGACCTGCTCCGCCTGCTGGAGCTCCGCCTGCAGCGCGTCCTCCTGCGCGTCGATCGCGTCGGCCTGCGCCCGCGCGGAGATCTCCTGCGACTGGGCGCTCACCAGCAGCGTCTCGGCCTCGCTCTTGAGGAAGGCGGCCTCGTCGACCGCCTGCCGGGCGGACTGGTCGGCGGCGGTCGCCTGGCCCTCGAGGACGGTGAGCTGGGCGACGACGTCGGTCTTGTGCGTGCCGGCGGCGTCGAGCAGTGCGGCGCGCTGGATCAGCTCCGCAGGGCCACCAGCGCTCAGCAGCGCGACCATGCCGGGGTCGCTGTTCCCCCGCATGAAGCTGGCCCGCGCGAAGGCGACGACGTCGTCGCGGCCCGCCGCCAGGTCGGCCGCCGCCTGCGCGGCCGCGGCTGCCGCGGCGTCCGCGGCGACCTGCGCCGTCTCGTAGGCGGCCTGCTTGTCCTCGTAGTCCTGCAGCGCGATCAGCGCGGCCTGGTGCGCCGCGTCCGCACCGGCCCGCGCCTGGGCGAGCTGGGCGGTGATCTCACCGACGCGGGCGGCCGCGTCGGCCTTGGCCTGCTGCGCCTCGCTGAGCTGGGCGTCGCTGGGGTTGCGTGGCGCCGCCGATGCGGTCCCGGGGACGGCGAGGAGGCAGCTGGCGACGACGGCGAGACCGCCGACCCTGGCCACCACGCGACGGGCGCTCCGCACGGTCGTGCTCCGCGTACCGCTGTCCACCGATGCAACCTCTTCCGGCGCATTCGGCCCGGGGGCCGGCGCCTCTCGACACACGCGGCGCCCGGCAGGGCGCCATCGCGGTCAAGATCGGTCGTACGGGGACAGCCCCTGAACGCGTCTCACCCCTAGGGGGGAGACGCCCCGCGCGGGTGACGACGCTCGACGAGCGCCCACCCCTGCTTCGGGGAACCAGGGCTCTGCACGCCGTCCCGGGCCCCGTCTTACCCGGAGAAGGGGCCCGGATCGAGCCCGGAGCGCGTCAGTTCACCTGGCGCTCGGAGTCCTTCCAGAACGACTCGCGCAGCTTGAACTTCTGCACCTTGCCGGTGGCGGTGCGCGCCAGCTCGTCCCGGAACTCGATCCGCTTGGGGATCTTGTAGCCGGCGATCTTCCCGCGGCAGTGGGCGACGATCTCCTCCTCGGTGACCTGCTCCCCCTCGCCCACGACGACGATCGCGGTGACCATCTCGCCCCACTTGTCGTCCGGGACGCCGATGACGGCCACCTCCGCGACCGCCGGGTGGCTGAAGACGACGTCCTCCACCTCGATCGACGACACGTTCTCGCCGCCGGTGATGATCACGTCCTTCTTCCGGTCGGAGATCGTCACGTAGCCGCCCTCGTCGATCGATCCGCCGTCCCCGGTGTGGAACCAGCCGCCCTCGAGTGCTTCGGCGGAGGCGTCCGGGTTCTCCCAGTAGCCCTGCAGGACGACGTTGCCCTGTGCGAGCACCTCACCCGACTCGCTGGTCCGCAGTCGGATGCCCAGGGCCGGCACGCCCGCCCGCGACAGCTTCTTCGCCCGCTCCTCCGGCTCCAGCTCGTCGTACTCCGCGCGCGGGCGGTTGATCGTGAGCAGCGGCGCGGTCTCGGTGAGGCCGTAGATCTGGTTGAACTCCCAGCCGAGCTCCTGCTCGACCCGCGCGATGGTCTTCGAGGGCGGGGGCGCGCCGGCCACGACGATCCGCACCCGGTCGCGGCCGGGGATCTCGCCGTCCCAGTCGGCGGCGGCCTCCAGGACGGCGTTCCAGACCGCCGGCGCCCCGGCCATGATCGTCACGCCGTGCTGGTCGACGCGGCGGAGGATCTCCGCGCCGTCCACCTTGCGCAGCACGACCTGCCGGGCCCCGAGGCCGGCCATCGTGTAGGGCAGCCCCCAGCCGTTGCAGTGGAACATCGGCAGCGTGTGCAGGTACACGTCGCGGTCGCTGACCTGCATGTGCATGCCGAACGTGACCGCGTTGACCCACAGGTTGCGGTGGGTCATCTGCACGCCCTTGGGGCGCGCGGTCGTCCCGCTCGTGTAGTTGATGGTCGCGGTCGCGTCCTCGTCCGGCTCCGCCCACGGCCGGGGCTCGGCGTCGAAGTCGAGCAGCTGCTCGTACTCCTCCCCCGTGCCGAACCGGTACTCGGTCTCGATCCCCTTGAGCGTGGACTCCAGCTCCGGGTCGACCAGCAGCACCCGCGCGCCGCTGTGCCCGACGATGTAGCTGACCTCCTCCGGCGAGAGCCGGAAGTTGATCGGCACCGCGACCCGGCCGGACGACGGCACCGAGAGCAGCAGCTCCAGCAGCCGGCCGGCGTTGTGGCTGACGATCGCGACCCGCTCGCCCTCGCCGACCCCGAGCGCGTCGAGCCCCGCCTGCAGCGCACGGCCGCGGCGCGCCACCTCCCGGTAGGTCACGTCCCCGAGGGACGGCGCGGGCTGGGTCGGCTCGTCCACGATCCCGACGCGGTCGCCGTAGACCAGCTCGGCCCGGTCGAGGAAGTCACGGGTGGTCAAGGGCACGCGCATGGCCGGCTCCCGGGTGCTCAGGCTGTGGTGCCCGCCACGCTAACGGGCATCAGGCGGGGGCGACCAGCCGTGGGAGGGCGGCGCCGATCGGCTCCCGGACGACGAGGTCCGCGGTCCAGTCGTAGGGCGTCTCCTGGGCGTTGACGACGACCAGCCGGGCACCCGAGCCGACCGCGACTTCGGCCAGGCCCGCCGCCGGCCACACCTGCAGCGAAGTGCCGACGGCGAGGAAGACGTCGCAGTCGGCCGCCGCGGCCGTGCACGCCTCGACCACGCGCTCGTCGAGCAGCTGGCCGAAATAGACGGTCGCCGTCTTCAGGATGCCGCCGCACCGCTCGCAGGCCGGATCGGGTTCACCGGCCGCGACGCGGTCTAGCGCCTCGCGGATCGACGTCCGGTCGCCGCAGTCGGTGCAGACGACCTCGTGCACGGTGCCGTGGATCTCGTGCACCAGGTCGGGGTCGGAGCCCGCCGCCTGGTGCAGGCCGTCGATGTTCTGCGTGACGAGCGCGCGCAGCCGCCCCTGCCGCTCCAGCTCGACCAGCGCCCGGTGCCCCGCGTTCGGCTGCGGGTCGGCGTCCTGCATCGCCTGCCGCAGCAGCCACGAGCGGCGCCGGATCCCTGGATCGGCCATGTAGTACGAGAGCGTCACGAGCTTCTCGGCGTCCGGGTCCTTGGTCCAGACGCCGTTCGGCCCGCGGTAGTCCGGGATGCCGCTCTCGGTCGAGATGCCGGCACCGGTGAGGACGACGACCCGGCGCGCCCCGGTCAGCCAGGCGGGCAGCGGCTCGGGGACGGCTCCGGTCACGCCTCCACGGTAGGAGCTGCGGTCCGTCCGCGGAGCCTGCGCAGCGCCGGCCGCGCCCGGCCGGCGACCGCCACCACCGCGACCGCGTACAGGGCACCCAGCAGGGTGTCGACGACGTAGTGCTCCCCCGCCCACACGAGGACCAGCGCCATCGCCGGCCCGTAGGCCAGCAGCAGGACCCGCTGCCACGTCCGACGGGCGACCGGCAGCAGGGCCAGGCAGGTGAGGACGGCGAAGGCGGTGTGCAGCGAGGGCACCGCGGCCACCTGGTTGACCTGGCCCTGGCTGTCGGCGAGCAGGGCGCCGGCGCGCGGCAGCCCGAGCACCTCCCAGCCCGTGCCGCTGAGCCGCCGCACCGGCTCGATGACGCCGTCCTTCGCCGCGAGCCAGGGCGGCGCGGCCGGGTAGAGCACGTACGTGGCCAGCCCCGCGGCCGAGAGCCCGACGACGAGGCGGGCGTAGCGCACCCACCGCTGCCGGTTGCGCACCCACAGGACGCCCAGGACCAGCGGCGTGACGACGAAGTGGCTGGCGTAGACCAGCGTCGCCACCGCGTGCCACCAGTCGGCGTCCCAGTGCTCCTGCAGGACGACGGTGGGCAGCGCGCCGAAGCCGAGCCACCGATCGACGGCGGCCGGCTCGGTCACGTGGACCGGGGCGCCGAACCCGTCGGCGAACCCGCGGCTCGCGTCGTACGCCAGGAGCAGGGCGACGAGCGGCAACCAGTCGACGACCAGCCGGCCGAGGCGGCGGACCCCGTCCGCGACCGCGTAGACGCCCAGGCCGCCGACGACCCAGCCCAGCAGGACGACGCGGTCGGTGGGGAGCCCGTGCAGGAGGCACGTCCCCGCGAAGGCGAGCACCAGCCCGAGGAACAGCAGCCGCCGCAGGAGCACCCGGCGGGTACGGCTCTGGGGCGTCGCGGGCACCTCGGGGCGGACCTGCGCCGGCAGCTCGTGCACGGAGGTCCGCGGGCTCGGGATCGCCCCGGCGAGCGGCGTCGTCTCGACCGCGGTCATGGCGCGGGACGCTAGGCGCCGCACCGCCCGGCCACCAGGAAATCAGCGCGAGTTCACCCCGCGGCGGCAGCTGGCGGGGTCGCAGTGACCACTGGGGCGCCGGGGTTCGCGCTCGTGACCGACGTCACCGGGTGAAGGAAGGGTTGCCTGACCCGGTGCTCCTGGCGCTGAACTGGGATGATCGGGGGTGGACACGAGCGCGTGAACCAGCCGTGAGGAACCAGCACGCGACGAACCAGCGAGGGGTAGGCGCAAAGAAGTGGCAGCCAGCAAGGACAGCTTCGGAGCCCGGTCGACGCTCTCCGTCGACGGGACCGACTACGACATCTACCGGCTCGACGCGGTGGAGGGCTCCGAGAAGCTGCCCTTCAGCCTGAAGGTCCTCCTCGAGAACCTGCTGCGCACCGAGGACGGCGCGGACATCACCGCCGACCACATCCGCGCGCTGGCGAACTGGGACCCGTCGGCCGAGCCCGACCAGGAGATCCAGTTCACGCCGGCCCGCGTGGTCATGCAGGACTTCACCGGCGTCCCCTGCATCGTCGACCTCGCCACCATGCGCGAGGCCATGGCCGACCTCGGCGGGGACCCGCAGAAGATCAACCCGCTCGCCCCGGCCGAGCTGGTCATCGACCACTCCGTCATCGCCGACATCTTCGGCACCGAGGACTCGTTCCAGCGCAACGTCGAGATCGAGTACGAGCGCAACGGCGAGCGCTACCAGTTCCTCCGCTGGGGCCAGGGCGCGTTCAGCGACTTCAAGGTCGTCCCCCCGGGCACCGGCATCGTCCACCAGGTCAACATCGAGCACCTGGCCCGCGTGGTCTTCCCGCGCCAGGAGGGCGACCGCGTCGTCGCCTACCCCGACACCTGCGTGGGCACGGACTCGCACACCACGATGGTCAACGGCCTGGGCGTCCTGGGCTGGGGCGTCGGCGGCATCGAGGCCGAGGCCGCGATGCTCGGCCAGCCCGTCTCGATGCTCATCCCCCGCGTCGTGGGCTTCAAGCTCTTCGGCCAGCTGCCGGACGGCGCCACGGCGACCGACCTGGTCCTCACGATCACCGAGATGCTGCGCCAGCACGGCGTGGTCGGGAAGTTCGTCGAGTTCTACGGCGAGGGCGTGTCGGCGGTGCCGCTGGCCAACCGCGCCACGATCGGCAACATGAGCCCGGAGTTCGGCTCCACCGCGGCGATGTTCCCCATCGACGAGGAGACCATCACCTACCTGAAGCTCACGGGTCGCTCCGCCGAGCAGGTGGCGCTGGTCGAGACCTACGCCAAGGAGCAGGGCCTCTGGCACGACCCGTCGCGCGAGCCGGCGTTCTCCGAGTACCTCGAGCTCGACCTCGGCACCGTCGTCCCCTCGATCGCCGGCCCGAAGCGCCCGCAGGACCGGGTCGCGATCACCGACGCCAAGGCCTCCTTCCGCGAGGCGCTGCCCACCTACGCGCCGATCGACGAGATGCAGAAGGACGACGACGACGCCCCGCGCGACACCGGCTCCAGCGTCGACGAGTCGGTCGAGGAGACCTTCCCGGCCTCCGACCCGGCCAGCCCCTTCGCCCACGGCAACGGCGAGGCCGGCAAGCCGCACACCGCCGTCACCGGCAACGGGAACGGCCAGCGGGCCTCCAAGCCCACGCGGGTGGTCATGGAGGACGGCACCGAGACCGAGATCGACCACGGCCACGTGGTGATCGCCGCGATCACCTCCTGCACCAACACCTCGAACCCGCAGGTGATGATCGGCGCGGCGCTGCTGGCCAAGAACGCCGTCGAGCGGGGCCTGGCCACCAAGCCGTGGGTCAAGACGACGCTGGCCCCCGGGTCCAAGGTCGTCATGGACTACTACGAGAAGGCCGAGCTCACCCCGTACCTGGAGAAGCTGGGCTTCTACCTGGTCGGTTACGGCTGCACGACCTGCATCGGCAACTCCGGCCCGCTCCCCGAGCCGGTGTCCAACGCTGTGAACGAGGCCGACCTCGCCGTCGTCTCGGTGCTCTCGGGCAACCGCAACTTCGAGGGCCGGATCAACCCCGACGTCAAGATGAACTACCTGGCGTCCCCGCCGCTGGTCATCGCCTACGCCCTGGCCGGGTCGATGGACTTCGACCTGAACAACGACCCGCTGGGTCAGGACCAGGACGGCAACGACGTCTTCCTCCGCGACATCTGGCCCTCCCCGCAGGAGGTCCAGCGGGTCATCGACCACGCGGTGTCGGCGGAGCAGTTCGGCCGCAGCTACGAGGACGTCTTCGCCGGCACCGAGCAGTGGCAGAACCTGCCCACGCCGACCGGTGACACCTTCGACTGGGACGCGGAGAGCACCTACGTCCGTCGTCCTCCGTACTTCGAGGGCATGCCGGCCGAGCCGGCCCCGGTCGAGGACATCAGCGGCGCCCGCACCCTCGCGGTGCTCGGTGACTCGGTGACCACCGACCACATCTCGCCGGCCGGTTCGATCAAGGCCGACAGCCCCGCGGGCAAGTACCTGCGCGAGCACGGCGTCGACCGTCGCGACTTCAACTCCTACGGGTCCCGGCGCGGGAACCACGAGGTGATGATCCGCGGCACCTTCGCCAACATCCGGCTGCGCAACCTGCTGGTGCCCGGCACCGAGGGTGGCGTCACCAAGAACCACCTGACCGGCGAGACGACGACGATCTACGACGCCTCCGTCGCCTACCAGGAGGCCGGCATCCCGCTGGTCGTGCTGGCCGGCAAGGAGTACGGCTCGGGCTCGTCGCGCGACTGGGCGGCCAAGGGCACCGCGCTGCTGGGCGTCAAGGCGGTCATCGCCGAGAGCTACGAGCGGATCCACCGCTCCAACCTCATCGGCATGGGCGTCCTGCCCCTGCAGTTCCCGGAGGGCCAGAACCGCGAGTCGCTGGGCCTGACCGGTGAGGAGGAGTTCACGATCACCGGGATCACCGCGCTGAACGACGGCTCGGTGCCCCGCACGGTCAAGGTGAAGGCCGGGGACGTCGAGTTCGACGCCCGCGTCCGCATCGACACCCCCGGTGAGGCGAACTACTACCGCAACGGCGGGATCATGCAGTACGTCCTGCGGTCGCTGCGCGGCAGCGCCGCCTGACGGCCGCCTGACCGGCACACCACCGTGGACCTGGGCCTGGGTGGTCGCGGATACCTGCTCACCGGCGCGAGCCGGGGGCTGGGGTTCGCGACCGCCCAGGCCCTCGTCGCTGACGGGGCCCGGGTGATGGTCAGCTCCCGGTCCGCCGACGGCGTCGCCTCGGCCGCGCAGGCGCTCGGCGGCGAGCCGTCCGCCTTCGGCCTGGCGGCGGACCTCGCCGACACGGCCGCGGCCGGCCGGCTGGTCGCCGAGGCGCGAGACCGGCTCGGCCGGCTCGACGGTGCCCTCCTCTCGGTCGGTGGGCCCGCACCCGGCGGTGTCCTGCAGGTGGCCGAGGACGACTGGCGGTCGGCCGTCGACAGCGTCCTGCTCGGACCGATCCGGCTGATCAAGGCGCTGGCGCCGCACCTGGGCGAGGGCGCCGCGATCGGGCTGGTCCTGTCCAGCTCGGTGCGCGAGCCGATCGGCGGCCTGGCCATCTCCAACGGCCTGCGACCGGGCCTGGCGATGACGGCGAAGGCGCTGGCCGACGAGCTCGGCCCGCGCGGCATCCGGGTCTTCGGCGTGCTGCCCGGGACGATCGCCACCGACCGGATCGCCGAGATCGAGGCGGCGTCCGGTGATCCGGCGGCCGCCCGGGCGCGCACCGAGGCGGCCATCCCGCTGGGTCGCGTGGGGCAGCCCGAGGAGTTCGGACGGGTTGCCGCGTTCCTGCTCTCCCCCGCGGCGTCCTACGTCACCGGCACGATGGTCGCCGTCGACGGCGGCCGCCTCCGCAGTCCATGACGGCGCCCGTCCTCGTCGCCTGCGCGCACGGCACCCGCAACCCCACCGGTCGGCGGTTGATCGCCGAGCTGGCGCTGGCCGCCCGTCGTCAGCGTCCGGACCTGGTGACGACGGCGGCGTTCGTCGACGTGCAGCCACCCACCGTGGTGGACGTCGTCGCCGGCCTGTCTGCCGAGGGGCGCCCCGCGGTGGTCGTGCCGCTGCTGCTCTCGGGCGGCTACCACGTGCACGTCGACATCGCGGGGGCCGTGGCCGATGCGGAGTCGGCGGTCGCGGCCCGGCCGCTCGGGCCCGACCCGCGGCTGGCGGAGGTGCTGCACGACCGGCTGGTGCAGGCCGGGGCCGACCCGCAGGACCCGCTCACGGCGGTGGTCCTGGCGGCCGCGGGCTCCAGCGATCCGCGGTCGGTCGCGGACGTCGAGAACACCGCCGACCTCCTCCAGCGGTCGTGGGCGGGTCCGGTGACCACCGGCTACGGCTCGGCCGCGCGACCGCCGGTGCCCGACGCGGTGGCGGCCGCGCGGAGGGCCGGCGCGGAGCGCGTCGTCGTCGCGTCCTACCTGCTCGCGCCGGGGCACTTCCACGACAAGCTGGCGGGAGCGGGCGCCGACGTCGTCACCGCTCCCCTGCTGCCCGACGAGCGGATCGCCGCCGTCCTGCTCGACCGCTACGACGCCGCGCTGAGCTGACTCACGCCTGCCAGCCCAGCAGGGTCCCGCCCACGACGAGCGACAGCGCGAGGACGGCGGCGGCGGTCAGCGGGACGACCGGCGTCCACCACGACCTGATCAGCGCCAGCCGGACCAGCACCGCGGCGAGGACTAGCCAGAACAGCCACAGGACGATCAGGACCGGGCCGGGGATCACGAGGCCGCCCGCCAGGTAGAAGTAGCCCACCACCAGGTGGGCGATCCCGGCCAGAACCGCGAGGACGATCGGCCCGGCCGGGCGGGCGGTGTCGGTCTGCACGGCGGGAGCATGGCAGGAACCCGGCGGGCTCAGGCTCCGGTCGCCGCCGGGCGCGCCGGGTCGGCCGACCACTGCGACCAGGAGCCCGGCCACAGGGCGGCGTCGATGCCCGCCTCCGCCAGCGCGGCGACCTCGTGGGCGGCCGTCACGCCGGAGCCGCAGTAGACGCCGACCGTCGTCCCCGGCTCGGCGCCCAGGGCGGCGAACCGCTCGCGCAGCTCGTCGGCCGGGCGGAAGGTCCCGTCGTCGGTGAGGTTCTCGGTCGTCGGCGCGCTGACCGCTCCGAACACGTGGCCGGCCCGCGGGTCGACGGGCTCCACCTCCCCCCGGTAGCGCTCGCCGGCGCGGGCGTCGAGCAGCACCCCGGACGACGGGAGAGCGGCCGCCTCCTCCATGGAGAGCACCGGCATGCCCTCACCGGTCAACGTGACGTCTCCGGGCTCCGGTTCGACGTCACCGCTCTCCAGCGCGCCACCGGAGCGGACCCAGGCGTCGAGCCCGCCGTCCAGCAGCCGGACCCCGGCCAGTCCGCCCCAGCGGAGCAGCCACCAGGCACGGGCCGCGGCGAGGCCACCGGTCGCGTCGTAGGCGACCACCCGGTCGCCGGTGCTGATCCCCCACCGTCTGGCGACTGCTTGCAGTCGCTGTAACGACGGCAGCGGATGGCGGCCCGCCGCGGGCGACGGCGGGCCGGCGAGCTCGGTCTCGAGGTCGACGAAGACGGCGCCGGGCAGGTGGCCGTCGCGGTAGTGCTCGCGGCCGTGCGGGTCGCCGAGCGCCCACCGCACGTCGAGCAGCACGGCACGGCCGGACCGCCGCAGCTCGGCGGCGGAGATCAGCACGCTCGCTGGACCCGTCGGCCCGCTGCCGCGGGACGCTCGGCTCCTCGCTCCTTCCCCGCTGCGAGGCTCACGCCTCACTGCGGGGCGAGCAGGCCGCGCAGTTCCTGGGTGAGTGCCTCGCGCTCCTCGGGGAAGCCGTGGAACTGCGCGGGGGTCGACTGGAACAGCGAGATCCGCCAGCGGCCGCCGCCCTCGTCGACCGCGACCAGGGTGTGCACGGTGTGCAGCGCCGGGTCGAGGTCGGTCTCCCCCGGCGGGATCATCCCGGCGTGGGCGAGCAGGACGGCCACGCCCGGTGCGATGGGCCGCACGGAGCGGACGACGCCGACGTAGGAGGCGGTCTGGTGGCTGCCGAAGATCGCCCGCAGGTCGGCGGCGATCGACAGGCGGCCGCGGTGGTGGGTGCCGTCGAAGCCGATGATGTCCCCGTCGTCGGCGAAGCCGGCTGCCACGGACGCCCCGCTGCGGCGGTTCCACCCGTCGAGGAACGCGTGGTAGAGCGCGCGGATCTGGGCGTCCTGCGGGTGAGCTGCGGTCACGCTTCTTCGTACTCCTCTTCGCGTACTGGGACAGGAGTGACGGTAGTGCTCAGGCGACCTCGACCGTTCGACGCTCGCCGTCGGCGAACTGGGTCCGGTAGAGATCGGCGTACCGTCCCCCGAGCGCCAGCAACTGATCGTGCGTGCCCGACTCCGCAACGCGACCGTTCTCGATGACGAGGATCTGGTCGGCGCTGCGGATCGTCGAGAGCCGGTGCGCGATCACCAGCGACGTGCGGCCGCTGAGCGCCGCGTCCAGCGCGTGCTGGACGGCCACCTCGGACTCGCTGTCGAGGTGTGCGGTCGCCTCGTCGAGGATCACGATGCCGGGCGCCTTGAGCAGCACGCGGGCGATGGCCAGCCGCTGCTTCTCCCCGCCCGACATGCGGTAGCCGCGGTCGCCCACGACGGTGTCCATGCCCTCGGGCAGCGAGCGCACGAGCGCGGCGATCCGGGCCCCCTCGAGCGCCGACCACAGCTCGGCCTCGGTCGCCTCCGGCTTGGCGTAGAGCAGGTTGGCGCGGATCGAGTCGTGGAACAGGTGCGCGTCCTGGCTCACCACGCCGATCGAGTCCCGCAGCGACTGGAGGGTCGCCGTCCGGACGTCGATGCCGCCAACCCGCACCACCCCGCCGGTGACGTCGTACAGCCGCGGCACCAGGTTGGCGATCGTCGACTTCCCGGCACCCGAGTGACCGACGAGCGCCACCAGCTGACCGGGCTCCACCCGGAACGAGACGTCGTGCAGCACGTCGACCGGGCCGCCGTGCTCGGGCAGCGACACTTCCTCCAGCGACGGCAGCGACACGTCCTGCGCCGACGGGTAGCTGAAGGAGACGTGGTCGAACTCGATCGACCGGTCGCCGGCCGGGACCGGGACGGCGTCGGGCGCCTCGGCGATCATCGGCGCGAGGTCCAGCACCTCGAAGACCCGGTCGAAGCTGACCATCGCGCTCATGACGTCGACGCGGACGTTGGCCAGCGCGGTGAGCGGCCCGTAGAGCCGTGACAGCAGCAGCGCAAGCGCGACGACGTCGCCGGGGCTGAGCGAGCCGTTGAACGCGAACCAACCGCCGAGGCCGTAGACCAGCGCCGTCGCCAGGGCCGCGACCAGCGTCAGGGCGGTGAAGAAGAACCGGCCGTACATGGCCGAGAGGACGCCGATGTCGCGCACCCGCGCGGCCCGCCCGCGGAACGACTCGGACTCGACCGAGGGGCGGCCGAACAGCTTCACCAGCAGTGCGCCGGCGACGTTGAACCGCTCGGTCATGGTGGCGTTCATGGAGGCGTTGAGCCCGTAGGACTCCCGCGTGATCTCCTGCAGCCGTCGCCCGATCCGCCGGGCCGGCAGGACGAACAGCGGCACCATCACCAGCGAGAGCAGGGTGATCTGCCAGGACAGCGTCAGCATGACGGCCCCGGTCAGGACCAGGCCGATCACGTTGGAGACGACGCCGGACAGCGTCGAGGTGAACGCCTGCTGAGCGCCGATGACGTCGTTGTTCAGCCGGCTGACCAGGGCCCCGGTCTGGGTGCGGGTGAAGAAGGCGACCGGCATGCGCTGCACGTGCTCGAAGACGCGGCTGCGCAGGTCGTAGATGACGCCCTCGCCGATCCGCGCGGAGTACCAGCGGGTGGCCAGCGAGATGGCCGCGTCGAGCACCGCCAGGCCGGCGATGAACAGCGCGATGCGGACGATGTCGCCCGCCGTCCCGTCGAGACCCGCGATCCGGTTCACGATGTCGCCGGCCAGCAGCGGGGTGACGACGCCGATCAGGGAGGAGCCCACCACCAGGGCCAGGAAAAAGGTCAGCTCGCGCCGGTAGGGGCGCGCGACGCCGAGGATCCGCCGCACCGTCCCCTTCGGCAGCTCGCGCGCGGTCACCGACGGATCGCGCCGGAACGACCGCATCGCGGCCATCGACGTCATCGGACTGCTCACGTCCACACCGCCACCTCTCGTCAGCCCGGCCAACACCGGTGTCGGCGGGACTGTTCCGGTCGATCCTCCTCGCCGGGTACGACAGGATCGGTCAGCGGCGCCCGGCCAGCTCGTGCAGGCGCTCCACCTGGGCGGCCCGCTCGGCGGCGTCCTGCGCCTCGGGGTCGTTGCGCACGGCGGAGCGCACGAGCGCGGCCGTCGCCCGGCTGGCGGCGACCGGCGTGGCCGTGATCGCGGCGACCAGGTCGGCCACCGCGGCGTCGAGGTCGCCGGTCGGGACGACGGCGTTCGCCAGCCCGATGGCCTGCGCCTCGGCGGCCTTGACGGCGCGGCCGGTCAGGCAGATCTCCATGGCGCGCGAGTAGCCGACCAGCTCCATGAGCGTGCTGGTGCCGGTCAGGTCCGGCACCAGCCCGAGCGTGGCCTCCGGCAGCCGCAGCTGCGCGTCGTCGGCGAAGACCCGCAGGTCGCAGGCGAGCGCCAGCTGGGCGCCGGCGCCGATCGCGTGCCCCTGCACCGCGGCGACGGAGACGATGGACGGCGACCGGAGCCACCGGAACCCGCCCTGGTAGCCGCGGATGCGTTCCTGGGCCTCCTCGGCGGACATGTGCCCGAGCTCGCCGAGGCCGCCGTTGGTCGAGGGCTCGGGGCTGAACATGCTGCGGTCGAGGCCGGCGGAGAAGGAGCGCCCCTCACCACGCACCACGACGACGCGGACGTCGTCGTCCAGCGAGGCACCGACGGCGGCGAGGGCCTCCCAGGTGGCCGGCGTCTGGGCGTTGAGCTGGTCGGCTCGGTCGAGGGTGACGGTGAGGACGGCGCCGTCCCGGCTCGTGCGCACCCAGCCGTTCGAAGCAGAGGGAGAGGAGGTCACGCCTTCTTACTATTCCGGTTGGCTCCACCGCGGCTGCGCAGTGTCGCCCCGGACTCCGACAGGAGGCGGTGGACGAAGCCGTAGGACCGGTTCGTGGACGTGGCCAGGGACCGGATGCTCTCGCCGCCGTCGTAGCGCTTGCGGAGATCATCGGCCAGCGACGACCGGTCCCCTCCGGTGATGCGCTTGCCCTTGCCGAGGTCCGCAGTGCTCGAGTCGGCCATGACTCCCCTCCGTGTCAGCCGCCGGCCCATGTCAGCACCGGGCGCGACCGGCCGTACCGGTCACCGGTGTTGGCAGTCCGTCCACTGAGTGCCGCCGTCCCGCTGACCACGGCATCCCGAGACCCATGATCACCCAGCTCCAGATGCACGGCCACGCGAAAGGGAACTACGCCGGACAAACGCGCGAACCGTGCGAACTCGTGGCGATCAGGCCGTGATGGCCACGAGTTCGCAC